>JACQRQ010000272.1 GCA_016206405.1 Elusimicrobiota bacterium
ATGGGCGTGTCGTAGTCCGGAAAGGAATAGGAATGCATCAAATTGATGCGGGTGAGAAATTCGTTGGCGGAGTACACCCCGCACAGGTTCTCGCCCGGAATGCCCAAGAATTTCGGCAGCCCCGCTCCTGTGCCGATGAAGACCGCCGCGTACCCTTCTTTGAAAAGGTCGTCCACGGTGAGGGTCCTGCCCACCACGACGTTGAAAATGAACTCCACACCCAGCCGCTTGAGGCCATCGATTTCCTGATCCAAAACAACTTTGGGAAGGCGGAACTCGGGAATGCCGTATCGCAGCACCCCTCCGGGGGCGTGCAGAGCCTCCAAAACGGTGACCTTGTAGCCCAGCCGCCTCAGGTCTCCGGCGGCGGTCAAACCCGACGGCCCCGAGCCGACGATCGCGATTCTTTCGCTCCTTTCCGGCAGAGGCCCTTCGGCCACGGCGCCGTGCTTCATTTCCCAATCCGCGATGAAACGCTCCAGATAACCGACCGCCACCGGCTGGAAACGTTTGGCCATCAGGCACAACTGCTCGCACTGCGTCTCTTGGGGGCACACCCGGCCGCAGACGGCCGGCAGGCTGTTGGCGCGCTTCATCGCCCGCACCGCCTCCTCAAACTTGCCCACGGCGATCAGGTGGATGAATTCGCGAATGGGGACTTTGACCGGGCATCCCTGCTCGCAGTTCGGCACCTGGCATTGCAAACAGCGCTGCGCCTCAAACATCGCCCTGTCAAGGTCATAGCCCAGATTGACCTCCTCGAAGGCCTTGCTGCGGGGCCCGGGCTCGAGCGCGGGCATATGGGTCTTATGATCGGGCTTGACCGGCATATCGGGTCGAAACCTCCTGTTCCTTAAGGTAAAGGCGGGAGCGGCGAATCGCCTCCTCATAATCAATGCGGTGTCCGTCAAACATGGGCCCGTCCACGCACGAAAACTTCACCTCGCCGCCCACGGTGACCCGGCAGGAGCCGCAAAGCCCGGTGCCGTCCACCATGATGGAGTCCATGGAAACCAGCGTGGAAATTCCGTAGGGACGGGTGCATTCGGCGACCGCGCGCATCATGACCATCGGCCCGACCGCCACCACCTCGTCTATGCTCTCGCCCCCGGCGATGAGCGCCTCGATCTGCCGGGTGACGAGCCCCTTAAGTCCGCGGGAGCCGTCGTCGGTGGTGACATAAAAACAGTCGCAGGCCGCCTCCAATTCCTTATCCAAGAGGATCAAATCTTTAGTGCGCGCGCCGACGATGACGGAAACTTTCGTCCCTTTGGATTTAAGCGCCTTGACGATCGGGTAGATGGCCGCCGCCCCAAATCCGCCTCCAACGCAGATGACATGGCCGCCGTCGCGAAGCGGCGCGGGCTTGCCGAGGGGACCCAGAAAATCCAGAATTTCCTCGCCCACATTCATCGAAGCCAGCAAGGCGGAAGTCTTTCCCACCTGCTGCACCACGATCGTGACGGTGCCGGCGCCGCGGTCATAATCGGCGATCGTCAGCGGTATTCTTTCGCCCCGGCTATGCACCCGGACCACCACGAACTGCCCCGGCAAGGCCGCTCTGGCGACCAGGGGAGCGTCAACGACCAGCATTTTCGTGACGGGAGTCAGATCGCGCTTTTCCAGTATTTTATGCATAGCTATAAAACGGGACTCTCATGCATCGCCTTGAGTCTTTTCCAGCGACGGTCCACCTCGGCTTCAAAGGCCGACAACACCTCCGCGGCGCTCGCTTGCGTCAGGTGGCGAGTCTTGCCCATTTTGGCGAGAAATTCCGCGGCCGGAATGCGGCGGTCCACCATCTCAGGATTGTAGGTGATGACGGTCTTGCCTTTTTCCACTTCGTACAGGGGAAAAAAGCAGCTGTCGACCGCGGCCTGAAGCACGCTCGCCCCCAAATCGTCCGGGCTTCTCCAATTCAAAGGACAGTAGGAGAGTATTTTCCCGTACGCCATGCCCTCCCTGCGGGCATACCATTGAGCCTTGGCGGCTTTTTTCATCAGGTCTTCCGGGTAGCCCTCCACCGCCGTGAACACATACGGGATGTGGGTCGCCGCGAAAATCTGCGCGGTATCTTTGTGGTGGAACATCTTCCCGGCGGCCTTGGGGCCCACGTTGCTCGTCGACGTCTTGTGCCCCATCGGCGTGGCGTAGGAAAGCTGCGCTCCGGTGTTCATATAGCCCTGGTTGTCGTACTCGATCAAAATCATCCTGTGGTTGCGGTTGGCCGCTCCGATGGCCGAGCCCATGCCGATGTCCATGCCGCCGTCGCCGGAAACCATCACGAAAGTGAAGTTCTCGGTCCCCGCCAGCTCGCCCCGGCGGACTCGCTCATGGTACATCTCCACCAGCCCTGAGAGCGTGGCGGCTCCGTTTTGAAACAGGTTGTGCAGGTAGGTGATCCGGTGCGCGCTGAAAGGATACCCGGTGGTGACCACCATGGCGCAGCCGGTCTGAAAAAGCACCACCACATTGCCCTCGATGACTCGAAAAAACTGATGCAGCGCCGGGAAAACGCCGCAGCCGGGGCAAGCGCCGTGGCCGGGCGCGATGCGGCTGGGAACCTCGGTCATTTTCCAGAACGGACGCAGTTCCACGCGCAAGCGCCCGGTCGCTTCATCTTGTTCCACCTTCGCCATGCCGCCCGGGAAATCGCCCTCCACGAGGGGCGGGAGAACCTGCGCCGGCACTTTTCCGGGCGTCCCGGACGTGACGCCGTGATAGGCAAACGGGATGATCGCCTTTCCTTTTGCGGCCGCCTCCAGCGCCTCCGTGAAAAACGCCTCGGCGTCTTCCTTATAGAAGTCCCGGCCGCCCAGGCCGTAAATCCGGCTCAGGCACACGCTGCGGTTGTCCGGGTCGTCCTTGAGAGCCGACTTCACTTCATGCGCAAGATTTCCACCCCCGCTGCCGTAGGAATCAGCCCTGTCGGCGATGAGCACCGCCCGGACGTTCTTGAGCGCGCGGCGGAAGCCCTCATGCGGGAAGGGCCTCAGGACCCGGGGGCTCAAGAGCCCGACCTTGATCCCCCTTGACCTCATTTCGTCCACCACGTCCTTGGCGGTCTCGGCGGCGGAATTGAGAAGCACCAACGCCGCCTCGGCATCCTCCATGCGATACCACTCTAAAAGATCATATCTCCTGCCCGAAAGAGCCCCGTATTCCTCAAAAATCGCCGCGAGAGCGAAACGCGCCTGCTCAAAGGCGAGGTGAAGCTGAAATTTATTGTTGATCAAGTCGGGGTCGTTCATATAAGGGCCGATGGTGAGCGGGCGCTTGGGGTCCAAGGCATGGTAGGGAAAATGAGGCTCCCCGACGAAATTCCGCACCGCCGCTGGATCGTCGAAAAGACGTACGCGTCGTTTCTGATGGCTGGTAAAAAAGCCGTCGTAAGCCACCAGCACCGGCAGCCTCACTTTGGGATGCTCTCCGATGCGAACGGCGATGAAATTCATGTCATAAACCGACTGGGGATCGGACGCCAAAAGCACGATCCAGCCGGCATTGAGGGCGTAGTAGATGTCGGAATGGTCTCCGCGAATATCTAGCGGACCGCTCACCGAGCGCGTCGCCACGTTGAGCACCATCGGAAACCTGGTGCCGGATTGCACCGGAAGCTGCTCCAGGGAGTACAACAAGCCTTGAGAACTGGTCACATTGAGAACCCGGCCTCCGCCCGTGGAAGCCCCGTAGCAGATTCCCGCCGCGGAATGCTCTCCATCGGCCGGAATCATCCGGATGCCGTGCGCGCCCTCCACCCACATGGCATCCAGGTTCTCGGCCACCTCCGTGGAGGGAGTGATAGGATAATATCCCATCACATGGAAATTGATTTGCTTGGCCGCCAGCGCGGCCATTTCGTTGCCGGACCTGAAATCCACGACCTGCTTGGCCGCCGGCTCAGTCGCCGGGCTTTGAGAAAGCTTGAAGGCTTCGCGGGGCATGCTTCACCCTCCTGACCGGTTTCCAATCTTGCCTGGAAAAAGAGGCGTCCGGTGCGCCTGCGCAAATCCGTCCTGCTCCCTCTCCTTTTTCAAGGCGCCGGTCGGGCAGGAATCGACGCAGCGCAGGCATCCCTTGCAATACTGATAATCGATGCCTTCCAGGCGGCGGGTTATGGGTTCGGATGCGCTCCCCCACACCAGGCAATAGTCCGGGCACACCAAGTCGCACAAGCCGCAGTGGTTGCAGAGCGCGGGATCAAACACCGGCAGGAAACCCTGGCGCGAAGCGCTGAGGTCGTTTAAGATCGTGTTGCCCGGATTGACGATGAGGCCGCCCGGGGGAGCCGTCAAATATCCGTAGACCGGAGCGGGACGCGCCGCCACGCCGTCTCCGGACGATGGCCCGGCGCTCTGACTTTCCCACACCAGGCGCGCCTCTTCAAAGCCGCGGCGAAAAGTCCGGCGGTTGGAGTCCACCGCGGCCGGATGCTTGCCGCCTAGGATTTCAACGATCGCTTCCAAGAGAACATCCGGATTTAAAAAACTCAAAGCGCGCGCCGCCGCCCCCAGCATCGCCGTATTGACCCTGCTTTTTTCCTCGACGGCGATGCCGATGGCATCCACCGCGTAAACGCGCGCGGGCACAGGCAGCGGGTAGGAAGCCAACTGCTCCCACGTTTTGCCGGTATTGAGAATCAAAGCGCCGGAGGGTTTTAAGCCCGCGCAGGTCGACGGCATCCGCAGCAGCGCCTCATGAAAGACCGCGACTAGGTCCGGCCGTTCCACCGGACTTGAGTTTCGCAACTCCCGGTCCGCGGGACAAAGACGCACATAGGATTTGATGGGAGAACCTTTTTTCTCCGATCCATAGGATGAAAAATGAGCGCCGTTAAAACCGAGCTTGAGCACGGCCGCAATCGCGAAAATTTGGCCCGCCAAATGGGCGCCTAATCCTCCGATGGATTCGAACCGAATCTCAAAAAAACCGCACTTATCCGCCAACGGCAGTTTTTGGTTCCCCTGCATGGATATCCTTCCAAAAGACCGATCTATTTGGATATATGCAACAATGTGGCCAGCGCCGCAGGCCGCCCCGCATCGAGCCCGACGCCGGGCCTAAAATGATAGAATGGCCTTATGAAAGCCATCCGGGTGCATCAATACGGCGGGCCGGAGGTGATGCGGCTGGAGGAGATGCCCGTCCCCGAACCCGGCGCGGGGGAGGTTTTAGTGCGAGTGCGCGCCGCCGGCGTTAATCCCGTGGACGTTTACCGCAGAAGCGGCGGCTCCGGGTACAATCCCCCCTTGCCGTTTACCCCCGGCACGGATGCCGCCGGGGTGGTGGAGGCCGCCGGCGAAAAAGCATGGGCGGCGGCGGGAACCAAAGTCTATGCCTCCGGCGCCCTGACGGGGACCTACGCCGAGATGGCCTTGTGCAAGGCTTCCGATGTCCATCCTTTGCCGGAGGGCCTGACTTACTCCCAGGGAGCCGCCGTCGGCATCCCTTATGGCACCGCCTACCGGGCCTTATTCCAGCGCGCCCGAGTATCGGCCGGCGAGGTCCTTTTGGTGCATGGCGCCAGCGGCGGAGTGGGAACCGCCGCCTTGCAGTTGGCCCAGGCGGCCGGCCTTCGCGTCTCCGGAACCGCGGGCACGGAGCGAGGAATCCTTCTGGCCCAAGAGCAAGGCGCCGAAAGGGTTTTTAATCATCGCTCTGACGGCTACGAGAAGGGAATCATGGACTGGACCGGCGGACGCGGCGTGGACGTCATTCTGGAAATGCTCGCCAACGTGAACTTAGACCGCGACCTGGCGCTGCTGGCTCCGCGCGGCCGCGTTGTGGTCATCGGCAGCCGCGGCGCCGTCAGCATCGATCCGCGGCAAGCCATGGCGCTCGATTCCTCCATTCTGGGCGTTTCCCTCAGGAACGCGGCTGCGCAGGAGGAGACGGCCATCCACGCCGCGCTGGCCGCTGGATTTCGCAACGGAACCCTCAAACCCGTCATCGGCCGGGAAATGCCGCTTTCCCAAGCATCTCAAGCGCATCAGGCCGTGATGGAACCCGGGGCCTACGGCAAGATCGTCCTACTCCCATAGAATCACCGGATTTCCAGGATCGATTTCCCCCGCTCCGCCTGCGCGCCGGCTTTGCTTTTAAAACGCCTAGCTGCTAAAATTGAAAGCGCCTATGCGGTGCAATAAAATTTTCCTCTTTTTTTTATTCGCATGCCCCTGGAGCTCCAACTCCTTTCTGCCGAGGGCCCATGCCGGCAACGGAACGCATGCCATGGAGTTCCTCAACCTGGGCGTCGGCAGCCGCCAGGTGGGCATGGGGGAGGCGGCCGTCGGATTGGCCGATGACGGCCTTGCCGGAACGTTCTGGAACCCGGCCGCTCTGGGGCGCCTGTACGAAAACGAATTTTCCCTCCTCTACACGCGGCTTGTCGAAGATATCAACTACCAGTACGGCGCTTTTCTCGCCCCGACTTTAAATCACGGCGCTTGGGCGCTCAGCTATCAACGCATAGATTTCGGCAGGATCGACACTTACGACAACAACGATAGAAAAACTGGAACCGTAAGTCCCAGCGCCACGGCCATGAGCCTGCATTGGGGCAAGCAATGGTGGACGGGCTTGGCGCTGGGGGCCGGGCTCAAGTATGCGCGCGAGGATTTGGCGGCCGCATCGGCGTCGACTCCTCTGGTCGAAGCCGGCATGCTGTATCAGGCCATGGGCGTTAAGTGGCTGCGCGGAGCCAGCCTTGGGCTGGCGGTTAAGAATATAGGCCAAGGAGTCCGATTTGATCGATCCAAGGAATCGCTGCCCCAGACCACGACCTTGGGCATCGGCTTCGCGACTCTGGCCAACCAAGCGAAACTGGCCGCCGATTTCGTCCAGACCGCCAACGAGGAGCTCCGGATGCGCGCGGGCTTGGAGCTGTCCTACCGGGATC
Organism: Elusimicrobiota bacterium; assembly: GCA_016206405.1. Taxonomy (GTDB): domain Bacteria; phylum Elusimicrobiota; class Elusimicrobia; order O2-12-FULL-59-9; family O2-12-FULL-59-9; genus O2-12-FULL-59-9. The sequence goes on from JACQRQ010000272.1 coordinate 6,899, forward strand.
TTTTGTCGGTCCGCGGCGGCTACCAGACGGGGCGCGATTTGGGCAACGGGATGAGCTTCGGCTTCGGCATCCATGCGCTCGACGTTCAGGTCAACTATGCGTTGGCGGGCTGGGGAGATTTCGGCAGCGTGCACCACCTGGGGGTTTCCTACCGCTTCGGAGGCAAAACCCGGGCGCTCTATTCCGCCGGCATGAGCAGGATGCAGGAGAAGAAGTACGGCGAGGCAATACTCTATTTCAACCAGTTGTTAGATTTAGATCCCAGCCACCGCAGGGCGCTGATGCGGCTGGAAGAGTGCCAGGAAGCCCTGCTCAAGCTGCAAGGCCAATGACCCCCGCAAAAAAAATGCCGGGGGCGACATGGCAAAATGAAACCCTAAAGAGTATAATGACGAAAGATTTTATCAGCTTTTCGCCGGCCTGAAACAACGGGAGGTGCGCCGGATGACTCCGGTCAACCTGTGGGACGCGTTGCGAATCATCGGCTTTGCCGACGTCATCGACATCATCGTCGTCGGTTCCGTCCTTTATTTCCTGCTTCTCTGGTTTAAGCGGACCAAATCGGCCTTCGTCGCCCGGGGAATCTTCATCTTCGTTCTGCTGTATTTCATCGCCCGTCTTTCGGGCATGTACTTGACCACCTGGATTTTCCAAGGCTTTTTCGCCATCTCCCTAATCGCCATCGTCGTCATTTTTCAGGAGGAGCTGCGCAGCATCTTTGAGCGCCTGGCGGTGTGGAGCCTGCGGCGAAACTCCCATCCCCTGCAGCCCGCGGAGGTGGAGATATTGGTGCGGACTCTCAGCCGCCTGGCGCATGAAAAAATAGGCGCCTTGATCGTCCTCAAAGGCGCCGATCCTCTGGAGCGGCACATCGAAGGCGGCTGGGAACTGGACGCGAAAATGTCGGAGCCGCTGCTTCAAAGCCTCTTTAACCGCCACTCGGAGGCCCACGACGGCGCCGTCATCATCGCCGAGGGGCGCGTGGCCCGTTTCGCGGCGCATCTGCCGCTTTCCAAGGAGTTCGACAAGCTCGCCGGATACGGAACCCGGCACGCCGCCGCCTTGGGCCTGTCGGAAAAGGCCGACGCCCTGTGCCTGGTGGTTTCCGAGGAGAAGGGCACCATCAACTTAGCCGAGTCAGGAATGCTGCAGAAAATGCGGACGCCTCAATCCATCGAGCACAAAATCAGCTCCTTTCTCAAGGAAAAGTCCCTGCCGTCGTCCCCGAAAATCCAGAATCGGTTTTTCATCTCAAATGTGAAGGAAAAAGCCGCCTCGCTCCTTTTCGCCCTCATTCTATGGCTGACGTTCGTCCAAGGCTTCAAGCCGGCCAGCCGCGTTTTTCAGATTCCGGTCGAGTTCAAGGGCCTGTCCAAAGCCATGGAAGTCCAATCCGTTCGCCCCAGCCGGATCCGGGTGAGCCTCGCGGGGCGCAAGCGGGAGCTCGATTTGATCGACTCTTCCGAGCTTAGGATTTCGGTTAATTTGGAGAACGCGACGGCGGGGATAGAAAGGGTGTACATTTCGGAGGCGAACCTTCAAATTCCCCCGAGCCTCCGGCTGGTGCACGCGATGCCCCCGTACTTCGACGTCCAGCTTGCGCGGCGGGCCGGCGGCGCTTTAAAATCATTTTGATTCGGGGCTTCGCCCCTCGCCGGTCTTCAGGAATACCGCCCCCAAAGGCGGCAAGTTAAGCGTGAGCGAATGCGGCTGTCGGTGGAAAGGCAAGGGAGCGCTCTGAACGCCCCCCAGATTTCCGCGGCCGCTTCCTCCGTAATCTTTTGCGTCGCTGTTGAATATCTCCCGCCAGAATCCGCCGCGCGGAACTCCAAGACGGTGGTTGTCGCGCGCCACCGGGGTGCAATTGAGCGCCGCCAAAATGATCTCCCCCGTGCTTTTGGCATAGCGCAAAAAAGAGAATACGCTCTGCGCGCCGTTGTCGGCATCCACCCAGGAGAAGCCGGCCGGGTCGCAGTCCATCTCATGCAGCGCCGGCTCCCGCGCATAAATCCGGTTTAAATCCCCGACCAGCTTCAACAAGTTCTGGTGCGGAGCGTATTGCAGCAAATCCCAGTCCAGGCTGCTGTCGTGATTCCACTCGCGGCGCTGGCCGAACTCCCCGCCCATAAAAAGCAGCTTCTTGCCCGGCTGGGCGAATAGATAGGAATACAACAGGCGCAGGTTGGCGAATTTCTGCCAGTCGTCGCGCGGCATCCGGCCGATGATCGAACCTTTGCCGTGCACCACCTCGTCATGGGACAAAGGCAGCATGAAGTTTTCATGAAAGGCGTAGAGCATGCGAAACGTCAGATCGTGGTGGTGATAGCGCCGGTGGACGGGATCGTGGGCCATATAGCGAAGCGTGTCATGCATCCAGCCCATATCCCACTTCAGCCCGAAGCCGAGCCCGCCGACGTAGGTCGGGCGCGAAACCATCGGCCAAGCGGTGGATTCCTCGGCGATGGTCTGCACACCCGGATAATTCTTGAAGACCTCCTCATTGAAGCGCCTCAAAAAAGATATCGCCTCCAGGTTTTCCCGGCCGCCGTATTTATTGGGGATCCACTCGCCCTTTTTGCGGGAATAATCCAGGTAAAGCATGGACGCCACCGCGTCCACCCGGAGGGCGTCCGCATGATATTTGTCGAGCCAAAACAGCGCGCTGGAGATCAGAAAGGAACGGACTTCGTTGCGCCCGTAGTTGAAGATGTAGCTGTCCCAATCCGGATGGATACCTTTGCGCGGATCGGCGTGCTCGTAAAGATGGGCGCCGTCGAAAAAACCCAGGCCGTGCTCGTCTTTCGGAAAATGGGACGGCACCCAGTCCAAGATGACGCCGACGCCGCGCTGATGCAGCGCGTCGATCAGGCGCATGAAGTCCTGCGGGGAACCGTAGCGGCTGCTCGGCGCGAAGTAGCCGGTGGATTGATAACCCCAGGAACCGAAAAAGGGATGCTCCATCACCGGAAGGAGCTCAACGTGCGTAAAACCGGCCCGGGACACGTAATCGGCGAGCTTGTCGGCCAGCTCAAGGTAGCTCAGCGAACGGTTGCCATCCTCCGGCACTCGCATCCATGAGCCCAAATGCGCCTCATACACCGACATCGGCGCATCCAGGGAGTTTTTCCTGGAACGCGCCTGCATCCATTGCTCGTCGTTCCAATCGTAGCTTAAATCCCAAATCACCGCTCCCGTCTTTGGAGAAATTTCGGCGTAGAAAGCGAACGGGTCCGTTTTGTCCACCCGGTATTTCCGGTATCGGGACGCCACATGAAATTTATATCTCTGCCCTTTCGCGGCCCCCGGAACAAAAACCTCCCAGATGCCGGAACGGCCGCGGGAACTCAGAGGATGAGCCTTCTTGTCCCATCCGTTGAAGTCTCCCATCACGCTGACTTTTTCGGCGTCGGGCGCCCAGACCGCGAAATACGTCCCCGCCCGCCCCCCTTCCAAGTCAATGGGGTGCGCTCCCAGCTTGTGGTAGAGACGAAAGTGGGAGCCCTCATTGAAAAGGTAGAGGTCTTCGTCCGTCAGAAGGCTGGGGAAATCTTCCGCGGCTTTTCTCAGCATCCTAGCCTTCCTGCCGCCTTGGATTTAAAAGTTTCAGAATCCCCCTCAAGGGGATATGCGCCCATGCGGGGCGGTGGTTGAGCTCATAGCGCAACTCGTAGACCGCTTTTTCCAGAAGGTGAACGTCCAAAAGCAAGTCGAATTCCTCAGCCGAGCGCGGAAGAAACGGCGCCGCGCCCGCCGCTTCCCGGTAGGCGCTCAAGAAAGCGGCCCCGGCCAGTTGGCTCCAGAGACCCGCCCATGGTTGAAGCCGCAAGGCATCCTCGGGACGAAAAGCCGGGACTCGGGAGTGCCCCATGAGCGCCGCGCAGGCGGCGTAATCGAAGGAGCGCAGCATCCCCGCCACGTCCCTGAGGGCGGAGCGCTTGATCCGTCTCCAGCTCAGCGGCCTATCCGGCTCTCCCTCGAAATCGATGATGACGAAGTCCTTGCCGGTGTAGAGCACCTGTCCGAGATGGTAATCCCCATGGCAGCGGATGCGCATGGAAGAAATCTTACGGTCTCGAATCGCCTGAAACCGGCCCTGGATTTCCGCCGAGCGCTCCAGCGCCTGGCCGGCCTCCGGCTGCGCCTCCGGCGGAAGCGATTTGATTCGCTGGCGCAATAACCTGAACGCCTTCTCCGCATGGGAAACCATCCCATGATAAAGCGATTTTCTGTCAAATTCGGTAAAAGACTCCGGTGAAAAGGCCGGGTCCTCCGGATCGCTCGAAAGCGCCCCGTGCAATTCGGCCGTGCGCCGGCCCAGAAGGCGGGCGGACTCAACATAAGTTCCGATGAGTTCCCGCGCCTTGAGTTCCGTCGCCGCTTGCCGCAAATCCTGCGAAAGTATCTGCTCAAAATATCGCCCCAAGGCGTCGAGTGTGAAGCGCCAAGCGTCCCCTTCGCTCACAGTGTAACCCTGCAGGACGGCAAGAGTCGCCGAGCGGCCATCCTTCCCCCGGTACTCGATGGCGCCCGCCAAGGGTGGAGCATGGGCAAAGCGCATTTTGTCGGTCAAGAATCGGCCGAACTCCAGCTCCGGATTGACGCCGTACTCGAAGCGGCGTATGAGCTTGAGGATAAAGCGGCCGCCGAAAACAACCGAGCTATTGCTCTGCTCGGCCTTCAGCGGCGACGGCTCCAGAGGCGCCGGCCCGTTTCCAGAAAGCGCCGCGAGGGCCTCACTCGAATAAGCCTCAACGGTCCCGGCCGCCCCTTTAAAACGCCGCCGCCGCGTGATCGCATCAAAGAGGGCCTTGCAGCTATCGGCGTCTTTGAGGGCATCGAAAAGGAGGCCCTCCCGTCCTTCTCCCTTCAGGCGCGCCACCGCGGCCTCGGGGCAGGCGCGCAGCGCCTCCTCCCCTCGCTCTCCCCACGCCGCCGCCAATGGAAGCAAGTAGGTGTCCGCCTCCCCCTCGTTGAAATGGGCTTGCACCAAGACGATGTTGGCCGGCGCCGCCGCGCCGCTCAATGCCGAAAAAGGCGCCGCCTCCACCACTTTGACCGATTTTAGCCGGCGCGCCTTCCCGGCGAACCATCGCTGGGTTTTTAAATAGGTGGGTAATAGGCTCTCCAAACGCAGCCTGCCATCTTCGCTGTAAATCTCTCCGGCCTCGGCGGCCAGGACCGGCAGCTGCGGCGAGCCCGAGGCGGACAGGGCCGCCGCGCCGCTGGCGCCGCCGGGCCCCCGGAGCTCCGCGAAGGAGGCCGTCGCGCTGGTTTGGAGAACAAACCAATAGAAGGAGTGGGGCCCCAGCGTGAGAAAATATGGGAGGTCGCCTACAGGCGGAAATTCCGTTCGGCCGAACATCTCCACCGGCACGGCGCCCTTGACCTCCTTAAGATCCAGCTCGACGCATTGCACGAAGCGGGACAGGTTCGCCGCCACCAGAATGGTTTCGCCGCCGTAACGGCGAATGAAGGCAATGACTTTGTGGTTGTCCGGATGGAGGAACTCGATGCTCCCCCGGCTGAAGGACTTGTGGCTCTTGCGCAGCGCCGCAAGGCGCTTCATCCACCACAACAAGGAATGGGGATTGCTCTGTTGAGCCTCTACGTTGAGAGCCTCATAGTGGTATTCCGGGTCGATGATCGTCGGCAAAACCAGCTTTTGAGGGTTGCCCCTCGAAAAACCGGCGTTGCGGTCCGTGCTCCACTGCATCGGCGTGCGAACGCCGTTTCGGTCCCCTAGATAAATATTGTCCCCCATGCCGATTTCGTCACCGTAGTAAAGCACCGGAGTTCCCGGCAGCGCGAAAAGAAGGCCGTTTAAAAGCTCAATCTTGCGCCGCTGGTTGCCCAGAAGGGGCGCCAAACGGCGGCGGATGCCCAGGTTGATGCGCGCCTGAGGGTCCTGGGCATAGGCGCTGTACATGTAGTCCCGGTCCTCGTCGGTCACCATTTCAAGCGTCATCTCATCGTGATTTCGCAAAAAAAGCGCCCATTGGCAGGTCTCGGGAATGGGCGGCGTCTGCTTGAGTATGTCCACGATCGGGGTGCGGTCCTCCATGCGCGTCGCCATGAAAAGCCTGGGCATGAGCGGAAAGTGAAAATTCATGTGGCATTCGTCGCCGCTGCCAAAGTAGGCGACCGCATCCTCGGGCCATTGGTTGGCCTCGGCCAAAAGCATCCGGTTCTTGTACTTGCCGTCGACATGGCGCCGGAGCTCTTTCAAGAAAGCGTGGGTCTCCGGAAGATTTTCGCAAGGTGTGCCTTCTCGCTCAAAAAGGTAGGGGACGGCGTCCAGACGCATGCCGTCCACGCCCAGCTCCAGCCAAAAATCCAGCACCTGAAAAATCGCCCGCAGGACTGCGGGATTGTCGAAATTGAGGTCCGGCTGGTGGGAGTAAAACCGGTGCCAATAATACGCCTTGGCTTGGCTGTCCCAGCTCCAGTTGGAGGGCTCAAAATCCTTGAAGATGATGCGCGCGTCGCGGTATTTTTCGGGCGTATCGCTCCAGACGTAGAAATCGCGCAGGCGGCTGCGGGGCTTGGCGCGCCGCGCGCGTCGAAACCAAGCGTGCTGGTTGGAGGTGTGGTTGATGATGAGTTCGGTGATGACGCGAAGTCCGCGACGGTGGGCCTCGCGCAAAAACACCTTAAAATCCTTCAGCGTGCCATACGCGGGATGGACGCTCCTGTAGTCGGCGATGTCGTAGCCGTCGTCTTTGAGGGGAGAGGGATAAAACGGAAGCAGCCACAGGGCCGTGACGCCCAGGTCTTTTAAATAGTCCAGCTTTTGAGTCAGCCCCTTAAAATCCCCGACGCCGTCGGCGTTGCTGTCGAAAAAGGTGCGCACGTGAAGCTCGTAAACGACGGCGTCCTTGTACCAAAGGGCGTCGTCCGCCGGCAAGGCAGATTTCATAGAAAGTAATCGAAATCGTGCTCGCTGCGCACGTGCCGGCGCAGCCGGAAAATATGCGCCGGGCAGACTTCGGGAGAGAGCTCCACGTAGTTGCGGGCGCCCCGCCACAAGTAGCGGGCGTTGGATAAAAGGTCGTGCATCTGATACGGCTGCTGCCCGTCAAGACCGAACTCCTCCGGCGAAAGGTCGATCCAGCCCGATTGCTGATGCCGGGGATCAAGATTGACGACCGCCAAAATCACGTTGTCCCCCGACTTTTTGCTGTAGCCGAGCAATTGGTCGTTGTCCACGCGGTGAAATCTAAGGCTCCAATCGCTTTGCAGCGCCGGATTTTCCCTGCGGACGCGATTGAGGCGGGCGATCAAATCCTTGAGGCTGTGAGGGCTCTCAAAATCCCAGCGCCGGATTTCATATTTTTCCGAATCCAGATACTCCTCCTGGCCCGGACCTTTGGCGCGGCCTTCGCAAAGCTCGAAAGCGGGTCCGTAGATTCCGTAGCTGGCTCCCAGGGTTCCGGCCAGCACCACGCGGATCTTGAAGGCCGGACGGCCGCCGAATTGCAGATACTCCGTGAGAATATCTGGCGTGTTGGTCCAAAGATTGGGACGAAAAAATTCACGCACGGGAGTTTGAGTCAACTCGGTGAAATAATCGGTGAGCTCTTTTTTATTATTGCGCCACGGAAAGTAGTTGTAGGATTGATTGAAGCCCGCCTTCGCGAGGCGGTACATGACCTTCGGCCGGGTGAAAGCCTCCGATAGAAAAATCGAATCAGGATGCTCCCGGCGCACCTCCGCGATCAGCCATTCCCAGAATCCCAGCGGCTTGGTGTGCGGATTATCGACGCGGAAAATGCGAATGCCCTGCGCGGCCCAATAAAGGAAAATACTTTTCATCTCCTGCCACAATTCCATCCGCTTTTCGCACTCAAAATCGAACAGGATTATGTCCTCATATTTCTTGGGCGGGTTTTCGGCGCACTGAAAGGTTCCATCCGGACGCCGGCGGAACCATTCAGGATGCTCTTTGAGATACGGATGGTCGGGAGAGCACTGCAAAGCGATATCCATCGCCAGCTCCAAACCATGTTCGCGCGCTTTGCGCATAAGCGCCTGAAAATCCTCCAACATGCCGAGCTGCGGATGGATGGACCGGTGTCCGCCTTCCGCGGATCCGATGGCCCAAGGGCTTCCGGGATCTTCCGGCTTGCAAACGAGAGAATTATTCTTGCCCTTGCGCTGCGTCCGCCCGACCGGGTGAATGGGCGGCAAATAGAGCACGTCAAATCCCATGCCGGCGATATACGGCAGCCGGTCGATGACATCCCGCAGAGTCCCGTGCGCTCCCGGCTCCGCGCTCCACGAGCGCGGAAAAAGCTCATACCACGAGCTGAAACGGGCCCTTTCGCGGTCCACCCGCGCCTCCAGCACCCTGCCGTAGGAAACGCAGCCGCGTTTGGAAGGAAAGCGCGCGGCCAGTTCCCCGAGTTCGGCGTCCAGCGCGATCTGCGCGCGGTTTTTGACTTCCGTTTCTCCGCTGATATCGGCCGCCCACGTCTTTAGCCGCCGCGCCTCCGGCGCCGGCGCCCGCTTGGAAGCCGCCTCGATCAAGGCCGCTCCGATGCGCAAATCCGCCGCGACATCCTGAGCCGCTTCAATGCGCTTTTTTAAGTCCCTTAACCAAGTTCGCAAAGGATCCACCCAGGCCTTCAGGGTGTAAAGGTAATCCTCTTGTCCGGTGACGGCAAACTCGGCGCGCCAGCGGTCGTTGCCCAGAGGCCGCATCGGAACTTCTATCCATTTTGATTTCGACTGCGGCCGGTAAAGAAGCGCGGCGGATAATTCATCATGCCCATCGGCGAAAATATCGGCTTCGACGCGCACCGTCTCGCCCGGAACACGCTTGACGGGAAAGGCGCCTTCCTCGATTTCGGGGGCCACGTTTTCAATGACGACGCGGCTGAAATTCGCTGCGCTTTGCCGCTTGAAACTGCTTTCCTGGGCTGCCACGGCTCTTGAACTCATGCGTTTATAATAGCTCAAAATCAGGCTGATTGGAAAGCCGCGCAGGGAGCCCTCGCGCCCTTCAGCGGTCCCGGTAATGGGCGCAATCCAGAACGAAGCGGCGGAAAAGTCGGCGGGTCGGGAGGCTCGCCGGGCGCCTCTCGGGATGCCACTGCACGGCCAGAAGCTCGGGAATCTCCGGATGTTCGATAGCCTCGATGGTCCCATCCTCCGCCCTGGCCGCGGCGACGAAGCCCCGCCCCAGCCGCTTGACGGCCTGGTGATGCTCGGCAGCGACGGAAGCCCGGGCGACCGTCAATAGACGCCTTAAGCGCGTTCCCTCCATCAGGCGCACCCGGTGGAAGTTCCGGCCGGCCCCCCGGTGATTGACTTTGCGGTTTTTCTTCCGTGGGTAGAGGTGCTGGTGCAGAGTGCCGCCCTCCAATACATTGACCAACTGCATTCCATAGCAGATGCCAAAAATGGGCAAAGCGCGCTTTCTCCCTTCGCGGTAAAGCCAGGTTTCGAAGGCGGCGCGTTTGGCGAAGATGACGTGGGTGCGACGCCGCGGAGCTTCGCCGTAGAGCTTGGGGTCCACGTCGTCGCCGCCGATGATGACCAAGCCGTCGATGCCCTCCAAATAGCGCCGCAGGATGGGCGGGCTGAGCGAGAAGGGCAAAAGAACCGGGTGACCTCCCGCCCGCCGGACGGCGGCCGCATAGCGGTGATCGCATAAAAGGTTGCAGCCGGAGGGGTCCTGGCGATTGCGGAGCACCTCGCAGGTGATCCCGATGAGGGGCGCCGGCTTACTCATCGATGGATGCTCCTTTACGCCCCAACCACGTGCTTTCCGTGTCCGGCAATGGGACACCCAGGGCTTTGGAAAAATCCCACAGCGAGTCGCCGCTCAAGAGGCGCTCCAAACCGCGGCTGTAGCGCTTGGCGAAGCGCCGCTGCCAGGTTTGCGGGTGCTCCGCCTGCGCCAAGGCGACCGCGTCATGAAGGATGCGGGCGCCGTTGTAGCCGCGCTTGATGAGCCGGAGGGTCTCGTATACTTCCCCCGGCACGTCCATTTCCTCAAGCTCCTCCCGGTGTTCCCACACGAAGCGGTCGATGTACTTAGACACCGTCAGCCACTTCCCGTTCCACGGCAGGCGGCACTTTAAACCCCGGAAACCGGCGTCCAAGCGCGCGTGCAGATAGTCCTGGTGGCGCACGCGGTTGGCGGCGGCTTTGCGCCGGAGCCAGCGCAAAGCGACGGCCTTGACCACGCAGATGGAGGCCACGATGAATTCGGGCAGGTTGGAATCCAGAACCCGGATTTCCAGAGTCGGGGGCTTGGATTTGCGTCCCGGGCTGAAGACAATCTCGCAGTTTTCATCGGCGCCCAGCCTTCCGCGGCGGACCGGCGTGAAGTATTTCCGGCTTCCGCGCAGCAGCCGGACCGACGCCCGTCCCGTCAACCGCTTTCTCCAAACGGGGGAATTGGCCCCAATGGCCACGAGCAGAGGAATGTGGTCATGGATGTGCCACGCCAAGGAACGCGCTTGGCGGTGGTCGAGTCTGCGGGCGGCCACCGAAATATGAAGATGCGTTCCGGCGAAACGGTTGGTCCAGCCTCCCACCAATAGCGGAAAACGCCGGTGGTGTTTGGGAACCTTGCCGCGGTAAAAACGCCGCAGATATTTGCGCAGCCCGGATTTAAGCAGGAAAAGCGATTCTCTAACGGTGGCGAAAGGTCGGCTGTTGTATTCGCTTCCGATCGAAGAGTCGCGCGTGAAGCGTTCTCCGGACTCCGAGAGCCCGGGCCGTGGCCTCGACAAGCGGCGTCCGATGCCGTAGTCCGCGGCGCTGATGCTGTAGGCCTCGATCTCCGCGCCCACCAAGATGCGCGTGTGGAAGCGCTTTAAATGCGGGTCGTGACCGTCCGCAGGGAGACTCACCGTCGCGCCGCCTCGGCCAAAACCTGCGCGAGAAGCAAAGTTCTTTGAACCAGGCTGATTCGCGAGACGGCCTCGCGGGGCGTGTACAAGGCGTCGGCCACCGGGCCCAGGCCGCAAATCACCGGCGCAGAATCCGGCGCGAAGCCGCCGGCCGATGGCCACGCGGAGCTCTCGTGATTCAATGGGATGTCCCATCTGCGGGCCGCCTCCGCCAAAGTCCGGAGCAGGGCCGCGCTCGAAGGCCGCCGGATCATCGGCGGACGGTCGCTCACGAGCTCCAGCCGGCCCTTCGCCCCGTTGTTCTCCAAAATTCGCCGCATGCTTTTTTCCGCGCGATCGGCGGCACGCTCCTCCCCGTAGCTCATGAGGAGCGTGGCCGAAACCGCGTGCGGCAGATGCTGCGGATGGGCCTCGGTGTCCACGTCGACCACCGCGACCGCCAGCTTTTTTTCAGGCGAGCTCAGCGCCCGGATACGGTCCAGACGCCGGCTCAGCCAGTGGAGCGGATCGGTCATCTGAAAAGAGCCGTCCAGGCGGCGGGGGCTGCCTTGCGCCGCGAATCTGTATTTCCTCTGGCCCCACCTCCCGGTGACGAGCCTGTCGCCGGGATTTCCGGGCCGCAGGACCAGCACGCGTCCGGCTTTGGCGGCGGCCGCGCTCAACAGCTTGGCGCTGTAGCGGCAATCGATCCCTTCGTCGCAATAAAAGCTTACGCCCAGCTTGAGATTATGAAGGACGCGCAGGCGCCGCAAGGCGCGCAGGGCGAATTCCAGCATCACCAGCGGAGCCCGCGAGCAGCCGATGCCTTCTCCAAAAAGCCATTCCGCCTCGCGCCGGAACGGCTGCGGGGCGACGTCGCGCGGCAACGGCACGTCCAGATGTCCGATCAGAATCGTTCCGCCTTCGAACCCTTTGCCGGTCTGCCAGGTCATGACGCTGCTTTCATCGCTCAGCGCCGCCACCGGCTTCATTCTCATCTCCGCCAGAAGTTTGCGCAGCTCGCGCTGGGCCTCGCGCAGACCCAAAGGGTCTAAACTCCGGCTGGAAATAGCGGTCCATTCCTGCAGGCGGCGCTCGATCCGGTCCCGGCCGGAGGTTAGGAAAGAAAAAATTGCGGAAGGCGCATTCGCCGCCTCCGTCTGTATGCGGACAGGCTTCGCCCCGCCGAAATAGCGCGCGCCGGCGGCCTCCACCAAGCGGTTGAGCAGCGCCTCAAAACCCAAGCCGGCGACCTTCGCGCCCTGCACGTAAGAGCCGTGTTCCCCCAAGCTCGGCAGGCTGTTGATCTCGAGGATATGAAAATTGCCCTGGGCGTCTAAGCGCATGTCCACGCGAGCGCAATCGTTCAAGCCGAGGGACGAAAACGCCCGCACCGCCAATTCCCGCGCTTTTTGGGTCAACTCCGGAGAGAGAGGCGCGGGGCAGAGAATTTTTACTTCTCTGCCCGACTTGCGGGATTTATCCTCATAGGTGTAAATGCGCGGGCCGCCGGGCCCGAAATCAAGCTCCGCCGGCGGCAGAGCCTCGGGGGGAGCGTTTCCAAGAAGCCCCACGTTGATCTCCCTGCCGTCAATGAAGCGCTCGACAAGCACCGGCTGCTGAAATTTTTCAAAGATAGCAGCGGCGGCCTCGCGAAGCTCCCGCTCATCGCGAACCAGACGGACGCCGAAGGAAACGGCTTCATGCTTGGGCTTGGCGATCAGCGGATAAGGTAATGCAGGCGGTGGGGAAGCGGGATTCTCCAGCACGGCGAACTCGGGCGTAGGCAGCCCGTGGCGCTGGAAGATTATTTTGGCGACCACCTTGTCGAGAGCCAGCGAATGCGCCAGCGGGCCGGAGCCGACGTAGGGAATGCCCACCATCTCCAGGATGCTCGGAACGTGGGTGTAGCGGGCCCGGCCCTGGATGCCGTATGCCAAGTTGAAAACCATGCCGGGCCGCTCGTGCTTGAGGACCCTCGGCATAAACTCTTCCAGGCGCGCGATGAGATCTTTGTCGCCCTCTAGAGCCGTGACTTGATGACCTTGCCGTTTCAAGGCTTCAGCGATGCGCCGGATGGCCTTTAAACCGTAGCGTTCCTGATTGGGAACGCCGAAGAGATTGATGACGCTCTTGCTGTCCCGGTTGAAAACGATGGCAATCTTCATGCGCCTGACGAAAGTCCGGCCCAACCTGTCCGTAAATTATACACCATCCGGCCGCCCTCTGCCGAACTGCGGCGGCCCGGGAATCTCGACAATGCGGTCATTTTTTCCTACGATTCAGGAGAGTCTATGACCGAAATCGTCCCGAATCCGGTTCTCGATATTCTAATAAAAGCGGGTCC
>JACQRQ010000023.1 GCA_016206405.1 Elusimicrobiota bacterium
AGAGTGGTAAAGTGGTAGAGTGATAGAGTGGTAAAGTGACAGAGTGGTGAAGCGCCAAGGGTAGAAAGTTTGGCGGGGTTGCGCGGCAGTCTTTCACTTTTTTGTTCGTTCACTTTACCACTCTACCACTCCCCTATGTACCACTTCCCTCTGTAGCACTTTACCACTCTACCACTTTACCACTGTACCACTCTCTCTGTACCACTTCCCCATATCATCCTTTGACAGCGCCTGCCGTTAAGCCTTCTACGATTCGCTTTTGGAAGGCCAGGACCATCAGCACGACGGGCAGCGTCGTCAAGACTACCGCGGCTGAAATCTGGTCCCAGGGGACCTCGTACATCGTTACGCCCGAGAGCATGGCGATGCCGACCGGGACCGTGCGGGAGGCGTCGGCCGTCATGAACGTCAACGCCAGAAGAAACTCGTTCCATGAAAAAATAAAAACCAGGATCGCCGTGGTGGCGATGGCGGGGGCGGATAAGGGGAAGATGATGCGCCAAAGCGTTTGCCAGCGGGAGAACCCGTCGATTTGTGCGGCCTCCTCCACTTCGAGGGGCACTTGGCGGAAAAACGCGATGAGCACCCACACGGCGAAGGGAAGGTTGAGCGCCGTGTAGGGCAGGATGAGGGCCAAGGGATTGTTGATCAAGCCCAGGGCCTGAATCATTTTGTAAAGAGGAACGACCATAAGCGTGGGCGGAAAAAGGGCCACCAGCAGCACGAAACGCACGCCCCAGCGCCCGCCGGGAAGCTTCAGCCTCGAAAACGCGTAGGCGGCCATCGCCCCGACCAGGGAGCATAGGATCGTGGCGCCCGACGAGACTAAGACGCTGTTGAGAATGTAGCGCGCGAAGGGGCGCGTCTGAAAGATTTTGAAATAGCCGGCGACGGTTATTTTCGACGGCCAGTAAGTCGGCGGTATCGAGATCACCTCGTCCGGGGGCTTGAGAGAAGTGATCACCTGCCACAGGAATGGGGCCAGGCTCCACGCCACCACCAAGAAGACGGCGAACCCGAAGGCGGCATTTTTAAGAAGTCTACTCATAAGCCTCGCGGGTGTGGAAGAGCAGGTAGACGGCGCCGGAAATCAGGAGCAGGCAGCCGGCCATAAAAAGGGTCAGGGTAGAGCCATAGCCGAGGTCCAGATACCTGAAAACGGTGTCGTAGACGTACAGGGCGATCATCTGCGTGCTGCCGCCGGGACCCCCTCCGGTCAACACCCAGATGAGGTCAAAGATGGCGAAAGTCTGGATGGCGCGGAAAAGCACCGCCAGGGCGATGGTGGGTTTCAGCAGAGGCAAGGTGATGAGAAAAAAACGCCGGACGGGTCCTGCCCCATCGATGGCGGCGGCCTCGTAGAGCTCCTCAGGTATGCCGGCCAGGCCGCTCATGAGCAATATCGCCATGAAAGGCGTCGTTTTCCAAACGTCCGCCAGAACGCAGGCGCCCATGGCTTTGAGCGGGTCCGCCAGCCAGGCGATTTCGGGCGAGGCCGCTATCCCCACGCGGTAAAGCAGGTCCCCCAGCACGCCATAGGTGTCGTTGAAAATCCATTTCCACGCCATGGCCATGATGGCGGTGGGCAGCGCCCACGGGATCAAGACGCAGGCCCGCACCAAGCCGCGTCCCGGAAAAGGCCTAAACAACAATAGTGCGATGGCCAATCCCAACGCCAACTCGATGCTGACGGCGATGGCGGTGAAGGCCAGAGTATGCTTCAAGGCGAACCATAGGCGGGTGTCGCCGGCGAGGGCCTGCGCTTTATCGGCGAAATAAACGCACTGGAGGATGGGGACTACGTTGACCAGCGCCATGAGGACCAAGGCCGGCGCCGCATACAGCCATTGAACGGCCGTAGTGCGCGGGTCGGGCTGGTTCGGGTTCATGGCGTGTCTACGCTATTGTTGTCGGCTGAGAAATTCGCGGATTTCCTTGGCCGCAGATTGCATGGCCTTTTCCGGCGTTTCCCTCTGCGAAAGGGCCGCGCTGACGTAAAGCTGAACGGTGTCGGAAATTCGGGCGTAGGACGCGTTGACCGGACGGGGGCGCGCCGCCAGCAGGACTTTGTAAAGCGCCGTTATATGCGGGCTGGCCTTGATGATTTCCGGGTCCCGGTAAAGAGATTTCCGCGATGGAATGCGGCCGGTCCGGAAATATCTCAGCTTCTGAATTTCCGGACTCGCGGCGAAATGGATGAATTTCCAGGCCGCTTCCGGATGGCGGCTCAGGCTTGAAATGCCGAAGCCCCACCCCCCCAGCGTCGCCGCGCTTTTCTTCCCGCGGCCGTGAACCATGGGGGTGATGCCGACTTTGCCTTTGACCGGCGAGCCGTCTTTCTGCAGAAGCTCCCAGGCATACGGCCAATTGCGCATGAAAACCGCCTTCCCCTCTTGGAAAAGATGCCGGCTTTCCTCTTCTTGATAGGTCAGAACTCCGGGCGGTGAAATCTTGTTCTTGTGAATGGCCTCCACCATCCATCGGACCGCCCCGATGGCTTCGGGCGAGTCCAGCTTGACCGTTCCGTCCGCGGCGAGCAGGTCCCCGCCGTTGCCCCAAATGCATTCCAGCACGTCGCACACCAGGCCTTCGTATTGGGCGCCTTGGAAAACGAATCCCCACAGCTTGGGCGGGTCTTGAATCTTGCGCGCGATGCGCACCAAATCCGAAAAGGTCTCCGGCGGAGCGAACCCGGCTTTTTGAAGCAGGTCCTTGCGGTAATAGAGCATTCCGCCGTCTGAAAAGGCCGGCAGCCGGTAAATTTTTCCTTGGTATTGGGAGCCCTGGATATCGCCGGGGAGAAACTCCGAGCGCATTTGCGGGGTGAAGAAGTCGTCGAGCGGGCGCAGCCAGTTCTGGCCGGCGAATTTGGCCAGCCAGGCGATGTCCATGAAGACGACGTCGTAGGTGTCCTGCCCGGAGAGAAAACTGGTGGCGTAGAGGTCTTCGCGCGTGTTGGTGGCGGAGGGCCCCTCGACCATTTCGACGCGGATCCCGGGGTTGGCCTCCTCGAACTTCCGGATGATTTCCTTGGCGGTTCCGGCGACGTCGGGCTCGTCCAAATACCGGAGGACGATCTTTCCTCCGGAGTCCGGCTTGCGGGCGCCGCAGGCGGCGCTCAAGCACAGAATCGACGCGAGAAAAACTTTAGATAGACGGGCGAGCTTCACGCTCCCTCCGCTCAAATTCCCCGGACCATGCCGCGGGATTTCGCCTCTTCTACGCTGAAAGGCAGCCGGGCGGGATTGGTGTATACCGCCCCCCTCAAATCGACGCCGGATAAATCCACGCCTCGAAGGTCGGTCCCGCCGAAATAGACGCCGCGCATGTCCACATTCTCCATGCGCGCGCCCTGGAATTTGACCTCCGTCATGCTGCAGCCTTTGAAGCTGACGTCCTCCAAGATCGCGCCCTCAAAGCTCGTCCCGCCGCCCAGATAGGAGCTTTCAATTTTGACGCCCGAGAGCCAGGAAGATTTGAAGCTGACGCCGGAAAGATGGGCGGCCTCAAATTGCGTTTCGGACATGCGGGCGCCGTCGATGTTGACGCCCGAAAACGAGGCCGCCAGAAAGCGGTTTTCGCTGATATTCGAAAAATTCAGGTTCACGTCGCTGAGCATCTTGATTTTGGTGCGGGTAATGGTCGCGCCATTTAAATCCGTGTCCAGGATTTGCCCGACGTCGGCGTTGTCCAGGAGGGCGCCGCCCGCCTTGGCCGATTGCATCCTCTGGAGGGTTAAACCGGTCAAATCCGCGCACAGCAGATCGCCTTCTAAAAATTGAAACCTCCAGCCGCCCAATTGTTCCTGCTGTAACGGGTAGATAATATGCTGGCGGCAGGAAATTTTTTCAATGGCGAAAGCCGGGTGGACCGAGGCGACGAGCAACGCGGCAAGCGGCAGTAAATCTTTTCTCATCATATTTGGCTCCGTTAGCGTCATGATAATGTGTCGCGACCGGCGACATCCGAGTTGCATTGTAGCAAGCGCCGGCGAAAGGGACATGAGACTTTGGTCCTATGCGGCGGGCGGCAATGGGCCTAAACCCGAATAGGTCTAAGGTACCTGAGGTGCTTAATTTTTCTTGGAGGATGAGCGCCAGCGCGTCCATAAGCCGGCGGCCCCCTTCGCAGAGCTGCGGGGACCGTGAAGCGCCAGCCCCTTCGCAGCCCCAGGAGCATTGCCCTGGGACCCAGAAGCCCCAGAGGGGCGTGGGGAGCTCAGGGACGTTTGAAGCTCCAGTGGAGCGCGACGAGTCCGGCGGCGAGTCCCGTGGCGGCCAAAGTTTCAAGCAAGGCGAGCTGCGGGCCGCCGGCGAGGCGGATGAGGCCCAGGAGGGCGAACGCGCAAGCGGCCGCGACGGCGGTGGAAAACACCGGGGCGACAAAAAGCGATCTCAACTCCGGGGTGCGCAGATGCAATTTGGGGGACAAGCCGGTGTTGCCCGAAAAATCCCGGAGCGCTCC
This sequence comes from Elusimicrobiota bacterium, assembly GCA_016206405.1. Lineage (GTDB taxonomy): Bacteria > Elusimicrobiota > Elusimicrobia > O2-12-FULL-59-9 > O2-12-FULL-59-9 > O2-12-FULL-59-9. Next base: position 4,465 of record JACQRQ010000023.1, read on the forward strand.
GGCGTAAGCTCCCGCCAAGGACAGGAGCGCGCCGACAAAGGGCAGGCCCGCGGCCGAAACCGCCGCTCCGGCCGTCCAGCCGGCGATGGCGCCGGCCAGGGCGAATTTGCGCGAGGCGGCTTTTTCAAGAATAGCCGCGGCCGTCAAATTCATCCGCCTCGTTTTGCCGCCGGCTTCGCTTGAATCCAGAAGGAGCATCACCAGCCGGTCGCGCGCCGCCTCGGGAAGGCTCGGCGATTGCCGAAGGGCGTCGAGCGCCGCCTCCCGCACCGCGGCATTTTTGCCGCGCAGGGCGATGCGGGAGAAAACATCGGCGAACTCCGGCAGGCGCGCCTCTCCGAGAAGAGGAAGAATTTTCGGAGCGAAATCAAAATCCTCGAAGTTTTCCAGGAGGGACGGCAGGACCTCGGCCGCCTTCTGCGCGGACATTCGAAGCCTCGGCCGCAGCGAGGGCAGAGGGCTCGCGGCGGCCAAGTAGTAGCGCGCGATCTCTTGCGCCTGGCGATAGCTCAGAGAGCGGCCGAACCGGTAATCGACGGCGCCTTTGAGGGCCGCGTGGGCC
>JACQRQ010000275.1 GCA_016206405.1 Elusimicrobiota bacterium
AAAATTTCCAGCTTCTGCTCAGGGCTAAAAATACGTCGAATTTTCTTGGGTTCCATAAGCTGTTTTTCTCCTAAAATCTGACGCACTTATTTTCCCATATTTGTCTACATACCAAAAAAACAGGTCACATGGCCGAGATAGGTCGAGAGCGCCACCATGTGTTGCGTGATTGCGTCCCGGCCATCCGGGCACGCTTGCAGGGCCCGGACCGCGAAGGTGTGTCGTAGCGAGTGAGGCGTCGGTCGAGCTCTTCTCGGCTTGTCCGGCAGTCCAATGGCACGCGCCGCGGTCCGGAATGCCGTTTCGACATCCTCAATCAAGAGCGCCTTTCGCCGGATCGATACAAAGACGTGGTCATCCGCCGGCGCATAAGGGCGCCTCCGCTGCAGGTAGCGCTCGAGTCCAGCTCGTACGGTGTCGTGTAGTGGGACCATTCGGCTCTTGCGGAATTTCGAACAGCGAATCACGAGGCCGTCGGGCGTGATGTCCTCGAACCGTAGCCGGATGGCCTCCGATACTCGCAACCCGGTGGAAGCTAGCAGGGCAAACAGCGTACTGTAGGTCGAACGACGCAGCGTCCGGTACCCGGATTGCGACGCGGCATGGACCAGTCGTTGAATCTGATCTTGGGAGAGGATGAAGGGCGTGGGGCGGGTTCGTTTCTCGACGCCGAAGACGGGTGGCGGGATTTCATGGCGTTCGTCTTCAGCTCGGAGGTGTTGGGCAAATCGACGGACAACCCCGAGACGTCGCGCTCGCTGCGGAGCGGATGACGCCACGCCGGCCCACTCGATGACGATTGGCGCGCGCACGTACGACGCGCCCCGTGCCTCCGAGAACTCGGCGAAGCTCGTCAAGAGCGACCCATTCGACTTGAACGCGAAGCCGGCTGCTCGCCGGAGCGCCAGGTACGATTCGACGGCCTGGACGAGCGTCAGCATGGCCGCACCTCCGGCCAGGGCTGGGCAATCTTGCGAAGTGCCGTCACATCGACTTTGGCGTAAATCTGCGTCGTCTCGATCGAACGATGCCGAAGGATGGCAGCGATGTCCTGTAGTGTGGCACCCTGCCGCAGCATCGACGTGGCGAGGGAATGGCGAAGTAGATGGGCGGCTCCACGGCTCGGGCGGGCCACATGCGCTCGGCGAAGCGCCTGGCTGACGATCATAGAAACGGCGCAGTGCGAGCCAAACGCCCGAAACGGTGCGCGGCAGCGAACAAAGAGGGTGTCGGCCTCGGTCCAAGGCCGGCCGTCTTTGAGATACGTAACCAGGGCCTGTCCTACCTCTCGGGCGAGCGGCAACCGCGTCTGACGACGACCCTTTCCGCAGACGTGAATCCAGCCGCCTTTCCAGTCGATATCCTGCAACCGCAGATGAACGATGTCGCCCGCTCGCAGTCCCAGGCGAGCCAGCAGGAGCAAGATGGCGCGGTCGCGCAGGCCGACCGGTGACGCGGGATCGCATGACGCGATGAGACGCTCCACCTCGGCTGGTTGCAGGTACCGCGGCAGCGAGGCCAGCCGCCAGTGAGCAAGGACGGGGATCGCCGCCTCTAGTCTGGAGGCGCACTTGCCTTCCGCGATCAGAAACCGCAGGAACATTCGAAGCGCGGTCGTGCGCGTTTTGGCCGCTGCCCACCCGCAGGCTTGCTTGCCCTCGATGACAAACTGTCGCAGGCCCCGCGCATCAAACTTCTCCGGCTCTTCGCCGAGACGTCTGAGCAACTCGCGAATGTGGACCCCGTAGTTATAGAGAGTGCTCTCGCACGTGCCGCGCCGCTCCCGCATCCACTGACAGAAGGCAACCATCAGTGCCCGATTGGGAACGCGGCTTGCGACCACGGCGAGTTTGATGATGCCAGCCTCTTCCAGGTGTCTGACAAACATGCGTGCGCCATGGACCAGGTTCGGTTTCGTATGACCGTACCGTGGACACCGGCATCGTGACAGGTGGCGACCGAATAGCTCGAGCGTTTGCTCGGTCAGGCTCCCAACCGAAATGCCCTTCCGGTCGGCCCAAGCGACGAAGTGCTCCGCCGCTCGCAGGTGGCCGCGGGCCGTGATCTGCGCGTACCCGGCCTGCCAGAGCACATGAGCGAACCCATCCAACAACCCTCCCGCAGGCCCTATACGCAGTGCGTGAACGCGCCCATCTGAGTCGAAGAATTTTGACAGCATGCCCTCCTCCTGCCGGTCCTTGGGTGGTGACTGCCCAGTTTGGCCGGCAGAGTACAGATAGCTGGAACGTGTTACGAACGCTGGAGGCGGGTTATAGGGGCGGACGGCTTCACGAAAGGTCTTAAGATAATGCGGAGTTCATGGGAGGACCCACTCTATTCAATGGAAGGCACCGTTGCCAGCATCATCGGCTCAGCTTCGCATAACGGAGCGCTCCGCATTAAACCGCTTATGCGGTGCACCGCATAAGCGGTTGGAAGTGAGGATCATCGCCGAACTGAGCTTGCGCCGGTCGAGCAGGTCAAAGACCTCTTCGGCGATCTCGCGCTCCATCGACACCACGCCCCAGTCGTCGATGATCCAGAGCTGGGCCGCGAGAATCTTGCGAAAGAAGGCGTCGAGTGTGCCCCTCGTGCGCGCCACGCGGATTTCCTGGGCGAGTCTCTTGACGCTGGCGCAGTAGACCTTCAGGCGCTCCTTGGCGGCTTTGAGGCCGATGGCCAGCGCCATGTGGGTCTTGCCTGTGCCGGCATGGCCGAGGAAGAGCGCGATGCGCCGTTGCCTGACAAACTCGAGCCCTGCCAACTCCTCGAGCTTGGCGCGCTTGATCTTGCGATTGAAGTCCCAGTCGAAGCCCTCCAGGGTCTTGAGCTCGGGGAAGGCGGCGCTCTCAATGCGGCGCGAGATCGCGCGTTCCTTGCGGGCGTCGAGCTCGCGCTCCAAGAGCTCCGACATCCAGTCCAACGATGCGGCCGAGCGATGGCGCGCCAGGACCTCGTCCAACTCTCGTGACGCCGTCGTCAGCTTCAACGACTTAAGCTGCGTCTTAACCATCTCTGCATTCATGCGTTTCCTCCTTTCTGGTTTGTCTGCCACAGGGGCAGAAGATTCTGGTAGTCCTCCAAGGACCTCGTGTACTTGTACATCGTGCTCGCGCGCGCCGCGGCGGCGGGCCGCGGCGTTGAGGCCTGGCCCAACGCCTCAGCGACGTCGAGCAATTTAATCACCATGCGATAGCTTGTGCTGCCCAGCTCAAGCGATCTCGCGCAGGCCTTGTCGATCTCGTCGCGACCGTAGCGCTTGTCCAGGCTCAGCACGCCCCACACCCGGCGGGTGTCCACGAAGCCTTGGCCCTGCCGAAGAACCTCCTCCACCCACGCTTTCACGTTGGGCCCGATTTTCGCCGCGCGCTGGCAGTAGAAAGCGCCGTCGGCGATCGTCTTCTCCCAGGGCTTGAGCTGATGCGGTTTGGCCGCCTTCATGCGCAGCGGGTCTCTGAGGCGCTCATGCATCTCGATGAGCTTGCCTTCGTGGTAGAGGGCCACCTGCTTGGAATTGGCGATGACGGCCACGGTCTTGCCAATGAGCGTGTCGCCGGCGGCGTAGTATTTGCTGTCGAAGCGCACGTAGCCGTCCTTGCGCACCATGCCTTCATGGTAGCGCTCGATTTCGTAGGCCACCGCGGGCAGCGCCTTGAGCGTCGAGCGCTCTTCTTGAGCGAAGACTTCCTTGGGACGGCGCCTCGTTGTGCCGTGCAGCTGCTCGTTGGCGATGGCGAGTTTGCCCCGCAAATGAACCTCCTCGGCCTCCAGGTTTTCCCACATGCCGGTTCGCGATTGGCGCAGCCTGCGGACGTAGGGTATCTGCCGCTCGATTTTTCCCTTCATCTGAGGCTGCGCCGGCGGCAGGCATTCGAAGAAAAACCCGTGGTGGTGGGCAAAACGTTCCGCAACGGGATTGAGGACAGGCTCGTAGCGAGAGGCTTCCAGAGCGACGCACTTCGCGTTATCCATCGTGACTTTTCGAGGAACGCCGCCGAGCTCGCGAAACATCTCCTCAAGGACTCGCAGCGTCGTCTCGACGTCCATCGTCCACACCAGTCGCACCAGGCGCAAGCGCGAGTAACCCAAGACGCCAACGAAGGCCCAGACGACGCGCTTCTTGCCGGTGACCGCGTCGATGGCATCGCAGAGCTTGCCCCAATCGACAATAAGCGCCTCACCCGGTTCATGCACGATCTCGGGAATGACGCGGTAGTGCTTGCCCACGCGGCCCAGCCCCTGGCGCGCAAGATACCGGTAGAAGCTCGAACGGCCGACATCGCCCATCGCCGCCGGCAGCTCCTCGAAAATCGTGATTGGCTGCCAGCCCACTTCCAGACGCTCCTTGATCCAATCGCGCACCGCGTCGAGCTGAATGTGCTCCTCGGAGACCTTCCGGCTGCGCCCATCCAGACGATCCGGGAAAACAGCCTCTGGGTAAGGCGGCAGGGCCACGGCGCCCGGCCCGCCGCCGCTGTCCAGGTAGCCGTATTCCTGCGCCAGCCGGCGCAGTTGCTTGACGCGCTTCTTGCCGACGTGAAGACTTCGCGCGAGCTCCTTAACCGCCGCGCCTTGCGTTAGCATCTCGATAATCTTTCTCTCCATCAAACGCCTCCTCGTCACTTGACTCATGGGTGCCTCCTTAATGAGACCTCAAGACACCCTGCCATGACTCGGGTCCAAAAAGCATGAGCCCTTTGGACCTCAAAGGGGGGTCCAGTTAGCTGGGAATGGACCCCTCGTTTAGGGGTCCGGATTGCTGGGAATGAAACCCCCTTTAGGGGGTCCGGTTAGGTGGGAATGACTACGCTCTTAGGGGGTTCCAGTTGCTGGGACGTAACAGAAGTCCCCAAAGGGGCTAAGTTTGTCAACACATCTGAGGCTTTAAATGTTTCATTTTGAACTGGACAGGACAGGGATGCGGGCCAAGCCTTTGCCGTTAGACTAAACAGGCGCATCGCCGGTTATCGCGCCCAACTCGGTTCGACAGATGAAATCGTGGTTATGGCGCTGGACTCGGCGACGCCCGGACGCATGGCCATCACCTATTATCGGGAACTGACCGGTTCGGAATTCCTTGAACGTCTTCAGGACTGGCACGAGTCCGGCGCCTGGCACCAGAACTTTGGCAGGGACTTGAAGTTCGTAGGCGTCCCATCACCCAGGGAGATCGCCGAGGCCGCCTACGGACGTCAAGTGGAAGGTAAGTCTGGTGAGAAGCTTCGCAAGGCCACCGTGGAGCGGTTGCTCCCTTGCATCATTGACGCGCGTCCCATTCCTCGTGACCTTGTGGAATCCACCGTACGCAGGACGGTCAATCGGTCGGGGCTCGAAAAATGGGAGTGGGAAAAAAACCTGGGCATCGCTTGTGCCCTATTCCGAGGACATCACAAACAAAGGAGCTACCAAATGGCATTAGAGGAAAACAGAACTTCACGGGATTACCTCTTCGGGCGCCTACTGGCGGTGGCGGAGCGTATCGAACAGATAGCGCTATATGTGACCCAAGAGCCACGAGACACCAACGCGGCCAAATTAATGCAGCGTTTCGCCGCTCATCCCTGCTCGACGTGGCGAACCATCGAGCTTTCCTTGGTCCCCTACAAGACGCGCCTTCGTTCTAAACG
>JACQRQ010000276.1 GCA_016206405.1 Elusimicrobiota bacterium
CCACATCCTGGACATCTTCGAGGGGACCTTCCTGGTGCGCAGGCTTGCGCCCTATTTTGCCAACCTGGGCAAGAGGCTGGTCAAGAGCCCCAAGCTCTATATCCGCGACACGGGCATACTGCACCATCTGCTCGGCATTCCTTTTAAGAAGCAAGCGCTGCTCTCCCATCCCAAGGCAGGAGCAAGCTTTGAGACCTTTTGCATCGAGCAGATCGTCAACCTCGCCCGTCTCGAGGACCCCGCCGCCGAGGCTTTTTTCTTTCGGACCCAGACCGGGGTCGAGGTGGACCTACTGCTCAAACTCCGGGGCGAACTGATCCCCATCGAGATCAAGCTCAGCCTCGCGGCCCGGAGCATCCAGGGCCTTGAGCGCGGGATGGGGTATCTGGGGCTCAAACGCGGCTTCATCGTCCACATGAACGAAGGCTTCGCCGAGGTCCGGCGGGGCATTTGGGCCGGCTCGCTCGCCCGCGTCGTCTCCCGCCTCTTCCGCACAGCCAAGCAAACCCCGCCGAAGACTTAAGAACCAGCCCCTACGCTTTTAGATTGAGTTTGGATTGGGCGTCGACCGCAAAAAAAACGGCGCCAGATTTGCTTTTCAGGAAAGATTTAGCTTGGAAAGAGGGTGCGATATTGTTTTAGCGACGAATGCAGTGGAAATGTTGAGAAATTTCGCGATTCTACGGGCACACCGGGGGGTAATTATCAGCGTGAACGCAGCCTGATTTTTGAATGGGGCGGCCAGAAGATGGGAAAGGCGTATGCGCTGCGTGATAACTCACGGACGGGCTATGGGAGTTCCAGCTCCTTGCACAAGCGATCAAATGGAAGGACCCGCAATGCGCTTCCGCTATGCGTGAAATCCTTGGACCCGAGGTGCACCTGATAAGACGCCGGGATTTCCGTGCGCTCCTTGAAATAAATGCTCGCCGGGGAGACCCCGCGCTCGCCGGTCTTGCACTCCACGGCGAACTCCGCCGCCCCATCGCGCATGACCACGAAGTCGACCTCGCGCTTGTCGGTGTCGCGCAGATAGCGCAGTTCCATGCGATGTCCGTGCGCGTCCTCCTGCCGGTGGCAGTGCTTGAGGAGTTGGGAGGCGACCATGTTTTCAAAGCGCGGCCCGCCGACGAATACATCTTCCTGGCCGAATCATCGCGCGCGGAAGGGACTCGGCGGAGAATTGTGACGCTAAATGACGCTGAAACGTCAACATACGCCAGGCCAAATCTTTCCGCCACGTTCCACATCCCGCCATGGGATGGCCTCGATCCCGTGCCCCAGCTTCAGGCGCTCGGCCCCTCCGTAAAGCACAACTCCGCGCCGCAGCTCCAGGTCCGCCATGCAGCTCTTAAGGCCGGCCAAGCGCCTTGGATCGAGGCCCTGTCCGGTCTTTATCTCGACTGCGAGGCGTTTTCTTCCCACTTCCAGGATCAAGTCGGCCTCGGCTCCGGCCTGGGTGCGCCAATAGAACATGCTGCCGCCGCCCACGATCCCCATGCGCACGGCCAGTTCCTCAACCACCAAGCCCTCGAAGGAGGCGCCGATGCCAGGCCAGCCCTCTAAATCCGCCGGACTGCGCAACCCGAGGAGGCAATGAAGTATTCCTGTATCCCGGATGTAGAGCTTCGGGCTTTTGACAAGCCGTTTTCCCACGTTGGCATGGTAAGGCTTAAGGCGCCGGATCACGAAGGCCCCTTCGAGAATGTCGAGGTAATGCGCAATCGTGTGGTACGAAAGGTCCATCGCGCGCGCCAGCTCCGAGAGGCTGAGTATCTGGCCATGCAGGTGCGCCGCCATGCTCCAGAACCGGCGCAGGCGCGCCGGGGCCACTGTCACGCCAAGGCCCGGCAGATCCTGCGAGAGAAACGTCGTGATATAGCTCTCAAGCCATTCCCGCTTAGCGGCCGCGGTCCTAAGTTGGTACAGGGGAGGAAACCCGCCCCAAAACCAACGCTGTGCCAGCCATGCGGGGCGCGCTGCGAGCTCCTGGGCGGTGAAGGGCGTGAGCTCGAGGATGCCCACCCTGCCGGCCAGGCTCTCGCCGGCTTGCCGGATCATGCTGGGTTGGGCTGATCCCGTCAGCACGAAGCGTCCCGGGCGCCGGTCAAGGTCTACGACATGCCGCAGAAACGGGAAGAGCGGGGGATATCTTTGGGACTCGTCAATGATCACCTGCTTTGGGTTGTCGGCGAAGAACCCTTCGGGGTCCGCGGTCAGGATGTTCCAGTCCCGCGGCTTCTCTAAGTCCAGGCAGCGCCACTTCGGGAGCTCGCCGCGCACGAGAGTGGTTTTCCCACACTGGCGTGGGCCGATGACCGTCACGACCGGGAATATCCGCTGAAGGAATGCCAGCCGCGCCTGAGCCGAACGTCTTACCATGCTTGAATTATAGAATATGGCATTCTATATTTCAAGGCCCATTAAATACCACCGCGGAGGGTTCCTTTCCTGGCGCCGCGCAGCGGCCGCCCAAACTGCATGCCGCCGGTTCTACGCCCGGTCAAACGCCGCCGCAACCCAAGCTCCAATGTTTTCATACCCGCTGTCGGCAACCCGGCCGGAGTTGCGCCATCCACGGCCACCGGCAGACCCATCAGGTCTCCTGCCGGACAGCGAGAAATGACATCTTCGGCCTGGCGGACAAGAAGCTCCTCATCCCGATCTTAAAATCGGGACGGACCTTCGGGGTCAGGTCTTGCGTTGCGACAGGCCCTCTGGCATATCCGTCGCCGCCACCCCCTGGTCCACCGGCTTCTTAAACCGCGAACAAAATCTAATCCACGGATTCCTGATTCGGGGGGCCTGCCGCCAGGTTTGCCCTAGAGCCCCCGGACCCCGCAAAGGCTCAAGGAACCCGGCCCGGACTCAAGCCGGGCGCGCAAGGCGAGTGTCCACCGGACACCCTGCGCCCCGTGGTCCTCTCCCGACGGGAAGTCGGGGCCCCCTCCCCGCTACGGAGGCTTACACAAAAACTTGGGGGCAGGTCTTGCGTTGCGACAGGACTCGGAAAGCACAAGAGAATTAAGTATGGGTCGAGTAGAGAGCCTGGTCACCCAACCTTCCCCTCACGGAACGTAGCGTGCGGATTTCCCGCACTACGCTCTTAGCAACAAAGTCTGGCGCAGCCTTGGCTTCCGATAGATGGAGTGCACAATCCTCGGGGTCTCCAGGGCATAATGCTTGAGAATAATTTGCATGCGTGCCCACCGCACGTAGGCCTTCTGGCTCCGCCGACTCAGCCAACGTTGCCAGGTTGCTTGAACATGCTGATAGTAGGCCGTCAGGCTCCGAAAGTTCCCGGTTATGCCATAGTAGTTGTAGTGCCCTCTCAAGGCGGCATTGAGACGCTCCCATTGGCCCTTGATGGGTTCATGCCGATTGCGCCGACACCATTGGGCCACCGCCGTCATGGCCCTCCTGAGTCGGTCGGCTGCAGTCTTTCTTTTGATGACAGCCTTCCCCCGTCGACTCAACCCCCAGTAATGCGTGAAGCCCAGGAAGTCAAACGTTGACGGCTTGTCATTGGATGATTCCGGCTTGCGACAGTGGCGCAGTCGTGTCTTGGTCTCGTTGAGGCGCAGATTAAACTTTCCCATCCGCTCCCAAAGCAATCCCAGAACGCGCTCCGCATCCTCTTTATTCGCAAACGCCAGCAGGACGTCATCGGCATACCGCCAGAAACAGGCTTTCCCGGACAAGACAGGTTTCACCTTGTACTTAAACCACACATCCAACACATAGTGCAGATAGATGTTGGCCAACATCGGCGATATCACCCCACCTTGCGGACTGCCCTTTTCCTGCTTAAGCCTCTGCGTCTCCTCCAGGACCCCGGCATTAAGCCATTTACCGATGAGCCTGCGAATGCACCCATCCCCCAGCCGATGATTGACCATCTTACTTAGCCAATCGTGGCTCAGGTTGTCGAAGAAAGACTCGATGTCCAACTCCACTATCCACGGCACAGCCCCTTCTGTCAACGTCCTTTGAATGGATTCCAAGGCTTGGTGTGCGTTCTTTCCCGGCCGAAACCCGTAGGAGTTTTCCAGAAACAGCGGCTCGTAGACTGCCTCCATGATGCTGACCACCGCCCTCTGGACCACCTTGTCTTCCACGGTGGGTATCCCTATCGGCCTCATTGTCCCATTCGCCTTCGGTATCCACGCACGTCGCACAGGCGGCGCCCGGTAATTGCCCCTAAGCAGACTTTCATGCAATTTGCCTAGGTTCGTGTCGAGGTTCTCAGCGTACTCCCTGGTCGTCACCCCGTCCACCCCACCCGAGCCTGTCTTGCAGATGCGATTCCATGCGTCATAAAGCATCGGCTTGTCCAGCAGATGCCCCAGCGACGAGAATCTCATCTTTTTATCTTCTCTCGCACTTTGTGCTACCCGAGGAAGTTTCGTTGAGGAGAACCCAGGCCACTGCGTGCCCGTATCCTTTCCCTCCCTCGGCTCTCTGTTGTTTGGACCCCTTCCCTCCATAGGCGTTAACCTATTTCCTCGGTACTATGGGTCCATCCGAATCCTTGGGATAGAGTGTTTCCTTTGGTCGTCCCTCTGTAAACACCCTGTCTGTATCCAGACCGCTCCCAAGGCCTCCCAGGTTCCTCGACACATCCGTCATGACATGCCATCCTCTCCGACCCCGGCGGAAGGGGACGGCCTAGCCATATCGGCCGCTGCCTTTCTGTCTTCGCCTTTGGGACAACAGGCTCGACTCCCACGATGATAATCGTTTTCGGGGCTCTATCGGTTCACTTGCGTTATGGCCTATCATCTCGTCTACCTACGCTTCACCGCATCCCTCACGGAACGCAATGCAAGGCTGACTACACCCCTGCCGGCTAAGCTTTGGGCGATGGAACTTTCATCCATTGGATATGCCAGTCTTATCCTGGCGCACTGTCCCCAGATTCCTGGCATTCGGAATTCGTGAAGGATTACTGTCAGAATGCCTATTTTTGAAAAACCGCCGATTGAAACACTGGCCTTGGCCAAGGACCGCTGGACGCCGATCTATCTGGAGCACGGGCGGCTCGAAGTGGACGACTCCAGCATCAAATGGATCGGGGC
>JACQRQ010000024.1 GCA_016206405.1 Elusimicrobiota bacterium
CGCGGCGGGAGGTGGCCGTGTTGGTGGAGAGCCCGGTCTCGGTCCAGGAGACGGTGTTGGGCGGCAGGTTGCCGGAGAGGTTGCCTCCGGTGGATGTCAATACGCGGAAGCCCTCCTCGTTGTTGACGTTGGGCCAACTCCAGGTGATCGAAGAAACTCCCAGAGCCGCCGCGCTCAGAGAAACAGGGGCAACCAAGCCCAAGGTCGAGGTGGAAATCTCCAGGTTTGAGGCGGTCAAGATGCCGTTTCCATTGAGGGCGCCCACCGTCAGAAAATAGGTCGTTCCCGGAGTGAGCCCGGTGAAAGTCGCGCTGGTGAGGGAGAGCGTTTGGGTGGTGGTGGAGCCGCCGGCTTTCCAGATTTCGGATCGATAAGTCGTGGTTCCCGCGGGGTTGGTGTTGGCGGCCCAGGCGACGCTGATGGAAGAGATATGCACTTCAACCAAGGCGAAGCTCGTCGGCGGCGCGGCCAGAGTGTAGACCGTCGTCGCCTGGGAAAGGGAGCTTTCGGCGCTGTTGTTGACGCCGGTCACGCGTATCCCGTAGGCCGTGTTGGTGGACAGAGCGGAGACGACGGCGGCTGTGGACACGCCATTTCCCAGCAGCGTTGAGGACGTGGCTGAATATACGTTGTAGCTCAAAGCGCCGCTGGATGCGCCCCACGACCAGGTGATGGTCGAGACCCCGAGCGCCGAGCCCGAAATGCCGGCCGGGACATCGGGCGCCAGGGCCGTGGCGGCGTTGGCGCGGCCTGAGCCCAATTTGCCTGCGAAGCTGGGATTTAAGGCGTCAATGTTGTCCGCCGAGCTTAACAGGCGGCTGCGTATGGCGGCGGTGGAAATGCCGGTATAATACGAAGCGATGAGGCCGGCGATGCCGGCGACCATGGGCGAGGCGAACGAGGTGCCTGAGGCCCAGGCGTAGGCGTTGTTGATGTCGGTGGTCTGCACAGCCAGTCCCGGAGCGGCGATATCCACCCAGGAACCGTAATTGGAGGCGCTGGTTTTTTTATCGGTTCTATCCGTCGCCGCCACGGCCACCACGCTGGTATAGGCGGCCGGATAGCTGGCGCTGTTATCCTCCGTGCTTTCGTTTCCGGCGGCCGCCACGATCAGGGCGCCTTGGCCGGTCGCATAGTCAATCGCGTCCGCCAAGGACTGGGTGTGGGATCCGCCGATGGACAGGTTGATGATTTTTGCCCCGTTGGCGGCCGCGTATTGAATTCCCTGCGCGAATTGGGCTCCATAGATGTTTCCCGTGGAATCGGCGATTTTGACCGGCATGATGGAAGCCTTCCACATCACCCCCGCGACCCCCAAGCTGTTGTTTCCGACGGCGGCGATGACGCCGGCGGCGTTCGTCCCATGCCCGGCGGTGCTCTCGTCCGGGTTGCCGTTGGAGTCTAAGCCGCTGTCGTCGGTGGGGTTATTGTCCTTGTCGCCGAAGTCCCAGCCGCGCACGTCGTCGATTTTGCCGTTGCCGTCGTTGTCCACGCCGTCGACCGGGTCGTCGTTGCTCCATATATTGGCCGCCAAGTCGAGGTGGTCCCAGTCCACGCCGCTGTCGACGACCGCCACGATGACGCCGGCGAACCCGGTGGTGGTGTCCCATGCGCCGGCGGCCTTGATGTCGGCGCCGGCGGTGCCTGTCGCCGGATCGCCCGAAACAATATTTCCGCTTTGTCCCGTGTTTCTAAGCCCCCATTGGAGCGAAAAATTGGTGTCGTTGGGCGCGGCCGAGAGGTGATACAGATAATTAGGTTCGGCGTACTCCACGTCCGGGTCGGCGGCAAAAAGGGCGGCGAGATTCTCAATGTCCGCTGATTCGGGAAATTTGACAAGGGCGATTCCGTCAAGTCCGGCGGAGACCGGCGCGCCGCCGGAAACGGACTGCGCCCGCCACGCGGACGCGATGGAGCGGGGAAAGAGGAGCGTCATGTCGTTTGCCCCGGCGGCGCTCAAAAGACGGTCCAAGCTGCTTGGCAAGCCGCCAGCGGACTGGGGACTGAATTTGCCCGGCAGATTGGAGGGAAGCTTCCGGAATTTGACGATGAGCTCACCCGGCCGGTGAGGCGGCGCTTTCGACCAGGCGCTTTGGGCGCGGAGGGATAAAATCAAGCCTGCCAGGGCGAAAACCAGCGGCCATCTCCGGAAGACGGCAACTTTCATCTCCCCATCATGCCAATTTGGGGCCCGGCAAACAATAAGCGTTTGCCCTTGGCCCCCTAGAACAGGTTCACCGGCTCCAAGGGCAGATCGTCTTCGCGCGCCAAGGGGTCTGTGACCTGCGCGTCCGGCCCCGCGGGCTCTATTTTGGTGTCGCTCAACCATGCTTTGCCGGGACCGCTCAATCGAAGGCCGTAGACGATGCGCTGGGCGTTTTTGGGAACGTCGAGAACGATTTCAGCGCCCCGCCAGTCGGAATCGCCCTTGAGAAGACGCCCGGCGTCGTCCATGAAGTCCGAGGTCAGTATGTTGTTGTTGGGGCCGATGACCCACATCCACAGCCCCACTTGGTAGGCTACGCTCTTGAACTTGAGCTGCGCGCCGTAGCGAAGTCGCTTGCCCCGGTACTCATCCGCCCGGAAAGTCTGTGACAGCACTCCCCTGGAAGAGGCGTCGAGCGGGAGATTTTTGGAGCGCAGATGCCCGGCCGGCTTTCCCGACCGGGTCACGGAAGGGTCCAGACCCGCCTCGAATTTGGATTTGGCGGCGCCGATCATCTCCCAGCCGCTTGGCAAGGGCTTGAGTTCCGCCGCAACGCCGAGGCGGGAGGCCAAACACAGGGCCAGCGCCAAATTCACAGACATCTTCTTCATAGGACCTCCGTGGATTAGAGCGGATTGACGGGCGCTTCCGGCAGGGAGGCCTCGTCGCTCGTCAAAGGGGTTTCATCGCCCACCGCTTCAAAGCTCATGCCGTTGGCCCAAACGGCGCCGTTTCCGTAGAGAGACATGCCGAAGGTGATGGCGCCCGAGTTCTTGGGAACGTCCACGACGACCTCGGCGCGGCGCCAATCGCCGTCGCCGTCCTTGCATTGATTGCCCTTGTCGATGGCGAAGCTGAGCGGATTGCCGCCGCTGGAGTCGTACCAATCCCTCTGCTTGAGGGAGCCGTCCACCCGCAGCCAGAGATAGGCGTGGACGTCTATTTTCGCGCAAGACATATAGGCCGAGTATCGTATGCGCTTGCCCTTGTATTTGTCGGCGCGGATGGTTTGGTAAAGAATGCCGAACCTTCCCTGGTTGGTCTCGAAGGGTTTTGGCGCCACCGGCCGGATGCTGACGCCGGGTTTTCCGTCCCTCTGCACCGATGAATCCAGCCTGATCTCGTATTCGCCGGAGGGGTTGTGAAAACCCCATCCCTTCGGGACTTTGGCGTCGAACGCCTGCCCGAAGGCGGCGCCGGCGGCCAGCGCCGACAGTACGCTTAAGGCCGCTGTCGCGGCCAAACGCAATGAGCCAAACGGAGCATCGTATTTTTTCATTCGGGTGCGCCTCCAATTTCCCTGGCCCATGCCAAGGCGAATTTCTCAGGCGCTCTGCGCCTGGTCAGACTCCATTCCGCGCTCGCCGGGAGCAGCGCTCCCTCCAGTTCCAGCGGCGCGCGCTTTCCCGCATAAGCCTGGTCCGCTGTCTTTTTCCTCGCCGGCAAAACCAAAGCCAGCGCCAGCGCCGCCGCCGCGCCGGTCCACAGCAGTGCCATGCCCCACCGGAGCCGGCGCGGGCGCGGGAGCAAAACACCCGCGTCTCCGCCGCGCCTCCGGCGCAACCGGGTACCCGCAGCGCTGCGAAGGGTGCCGCTGATGAGCGCGGGCAATTCCCCGGCGGGGTACTGGCTTTTAAACAGAGTCCAGGCTTGTTCAAGCGCTTCGGCTTCGGCCCGGCACGGCGCGCAGCCTGCCAGGTGCGCCTCGATTTCAGCCGCCGGAATCGCCGCCGGCTCGCCGTCTTGAAAAGCCGGCAGGCTCTCTTTAATTTTTTCGCAATCCA
>JACQRQ010000296.1 GCA_016206405.1 Elusimicrobiota bacterium
GGATAGCAGGGGTCAGTGCCAGGTCTTGCAATCCGACACTCCCCGATTCCTTCAACGCCCCGCAAGGGGCTGCGAGGCGTTCGCGCGCGCGGCTGCCGCATCGCCCACCAAATCAAGGCAACCCGCGTCGTCGTTTGGGCGGTCATGCGCCGCAGGACAATCTACCATGAATTGGATAGGCGGCTTCGGAGCCATTCTCGTGCCTAATACGCTATGACAATCCCTTTTCACTGGGGCGTCACTTCGGAAGAATGTTCTCTGGCATTCCCCTGCGACCGCTTTTCCCAGCCGTCTTACATCGCCTATTTCCGCGGCATCACGGTTATGGCGGATCCTGAAACGATATTCCGATGGCTCTGCCAGTTGAAGGCGGCCCCTTATAGCTACGATTGGCTCGACAACTGGGGCCGGCAGAGCCCGCAAAGGCTCATTCCCGGGCTGGACGATCTTGCCGCCGGGCAGAGCATGATGTTCTTTTTCGAGGTGATTGACTTTGAACGCCCCCGGCATGTGACGGTGCGCCAAAAGCCAAAAACAATCGGGGCCCGCGTCTTCGGCGATGTCGTGGTAAGCTATCTCATTGTGCCGCAGGCTCAAAACGTTTGCCGTCTTCTGGCCAAAGCGGCTATCCGGCACCCTGCCGCGCCGATGGGCTGGCTGACGCGCATACTTTTGCCCTGGGGAGATCTCATCATGATGCGCCGCCAATTGCTGAATTTCAAACAACTGTCTGAAAAATCCGTTCATGGCGCATAGTAAGACGGTGGGAAAAGTGTTTCAAAGGTTGCGAGGAGGGACAAGGGGGGGACTGCGGATTTATATCACCCGCCGCCGTCTACGTTGCCGGCTTCAAATCTCTTAAACAGCGCCGCGACGCGGGCGAGGAGCTCGTCCACCTGGAAGGGCTTGGCCAGATAATCGTCGGCCCCCAGACCCTTTCCTTTTTTTTGCGTCATGGGGTCGTCTTGGCCGGTGAGCATTAAAATCGGGATGTCGGACAAAACCGGATTCTTGCGAACCTCGTGGCAGACCGCCAGGCCGCTGATGCCGGGCAGCATGACGTCGAGCAAAACCATATCCGGCCGCAGCTCCCGGATCAAATTGAGGGCGCTTTCCCCGTCCTCCGCCAGGAGCACCTGGTGATTTTCGTCCTCGAGGATGCGCTTGAGGACCTCGCGCATCCCGCGCTCGTCGTCCACCACCAGGATGGTTTTTTTCTTCGCGGGATCGCCGTCTTGGACCGTCATTTCGTTCTGTATTTTTCAAGCAAGGCGGACACGCGGGATTCGACTTCCGCCACGTCGAAAGGCTTAAGCAGGTAATCGTCGGCGCCCAGTGCCATGCCCTGCTGGACGACCTTTTCATCCCCTTCGGCGGTGATGATCATCACCGCCGTATGAGCCGATTCGGGGTCTTGGCGCACTTGGCGGCAAATATTGAGCCCATCCGTCCCGGGCAGCATCAAGTCGAGCAAAATGACATCCGGCCGCTTTTTGCGGATGAGATCAAGGGCCTGCTCGCCGTCCTGGGCGGATGCGACCTTATGCCCGCTCCTCTCCAAAATGCGCGTGAGGAGTTCCCGGTTGCCTTCGTCGTCGTCGACCACCAAAATCAACGCTTTTTCGCCGGGGATAAGGCCTCCGTTACCGTTACGCCGTCCCTCCGCCCGACGCGCGGGATTTAAGCAGGGACGCGATGCGCGACTTGAGCTCGGCGGTATCGGCCGGCTTGAGCATGTAATCGTCAGCGCCGGCGTCCAAGGCCTTTTGGCGGTCACGCGCGTCGCTTTTGGCGGTGATGATGATGATCGGGACCTCGGCCGTGGCCGGGTTCGCGCGCACCCTTCGGCAAATCTCCATGCCGTCCACGCCGGGTAAAATGAGGTCTAGAAGAATCATGTCCGGCGGCTCCTGCCGGATGAGGGCCATCGCCGTCTCCGCGCTGGAGGCCAGACGCACGCGGTAGCCTTCCTCCTTCAAAATATAGTCCAGAAGATCCGCCAGGCCGGGCTCGTCCTCAATGACTAAAATGGAGCGTTGCTTGGATTCCATGTAAGCTTGACAATTATACAGAATTCGCTAGGTCCCGGCGAACGTCCAAGACGACAATCGCTCCGGGCCGGCCCTCCGGCGGCGAGGCATCGCGGGGGAGAGCGACCGGCTCAGGCGTTCTTGTTTCTTTCCGCCTTCAGAAACTGGAACGCCACGCGGGCTTTGACGTCTTTGGGATCAAAGGGTTTGATTAGGTAATCGTCCGCCCCCTGCTGGAGTCCCTCCATCTGGTCAGCGGGGGCGCCTTTGGCGGACAGGATCAGTATCGGTATTTCTTTGAGGGCGGGGGTCCGGCGCACATGCCGGCACACCTCCAAGCCGCTTTTGCCCGGCAGGACAAGATCCAAAAGTATCATATCTGGACGGCGGCCGTGGATGCTTTCCATCGCGCTTTTGACGTCGGCGGCCAGGGCGACGTCGTAGCCCGCTTCCGAGAGAATGCGGCGGATGAGCTCCCGGACCACCGTCTCGTCCTCAACGACCAAAATTGATTTTTTTGCCGATTCCATTGAATTTCTCAACACGGCGTGTATTCGGTCACCTTGAACGTCATCTCCAGCTTGACGAAGGGGCCCTTGACCGTGATGGTTTCAGCGTCGCCCGCCACCATAGTTGCCCCTTCCACTTTCACCCTGCCGATTCTGGCCGCGGCGACCTTGACCCCCTTGCTCGCCAACAGCATCCTGAATATCTGAGCCTGCTGCTTGAGGATGGTCTTATGGGTGTCCGAAATCACCTTGGCCACTTTTCGCTCGCCGGCTTTGGTCAACGCCAGGGCGAAGGGATTGCCCTCCAGAAAGTCTCCCCAAGTGCCGGCCGAAAACCGGGTTTCGACGGTGTATTTGTTCTTGACGACCGTCTTAAATCCATTGACCATATCGTTGAGGAGGAAATCAAACCTGGCGAGCGCCTCGTCGTGGCGGCCTCTTTCGATCACCAGGCGGGAATGGCCGTTATAATCCCTGCCGACCACCTTGTCGTCGATCGTGGTCAAAGTCGTGTTCAATTTTTCCAGAGGTCCTTCGCCCGCCAGAACGGTCACCACCTTGGTGCTGGCCTCAATTTGCTCGGAGGTCTGGCGGCTGAAGACGCCTTCATTCGATAATACGCCCAACCGGATATGAATTTTGTAGCCGGGATCGCTTTTTCTTCGTCTCCCCATATTTTCCGCGCCGCCGCATCCGCTCTTGTAAGAATGAAAATTTCATTTAGATTATAATGTTATCTCTAGAAAATCAACATCGCGGAGGATAGAAATCGCGGTGGAATTTGCGGGACCGGAGGGCAAGAGCGGAGCGGATGCGTCAATCGGAGAGGAATTTCTCAAAGTGCGCCTTCATTTTGCGGCGCGCGCCCGGGCTGCGGAAGAAGGCCCCTAGGACGTGCCTGTACTTTTTGGGCAAAGGCACAAAAAGCTTTTCATACTCAGGGAGAGTCTTCCCGTCTTTGAGGGCTTCATAGAGTTGATCGGAGCAGGCGTTGGGAACGGCCGTGTCTCCGTCCATGTTGATCATCAGAAAGCGCTCGGCGGCGAGCCGGCGGGCCGGGGGGATTTTCTGCAAGTACACCAGCGGATCTCCGATATAGGTGTGCCGGGCCATTTCTTGCGCGAAGTCCTGCAAACTCCAGTCGTGGGCTTGCATCTGTTTTTCCCTGGACCGGGCGAAGGAGCCGACGCCCACGCCCCGGATTTCAGAGAGCATTTTGGGGAGGTTGGCTCCGCCCAGAAGGAGGGCGGCGGCGCCGACCCGCTCGTCGGTCAAGGCAAGCAGGGCCGCGTCGATGGCGCCCAGGCTGATGCCGGCCACGCCGATCTTCTCGCCCGGGCGCAGGACTCCCATCTGCTCCAAAGCGTCGAGTCCCCGCCGGGCGGTTTCGGTGGAGTAGGGGGGGAGCCCGGGCAGCTCGAAAAGCTCCGCCATGTTTTGCGGCAGCTCGGATTCCGGCGGGAGAGTCCTTTCCAGAAAAGCGCAGCGGTAGCCTTTTTTGAAGAAATAACCGCAAAATTTTCTCGAGAAATAATTCTTTGGGTCGCCGGTGATGGGAAGCACCAGAATCAGCGGGCGGGCGTTGCGGAAATCTCCGGGCACGGGCTCGTAAAGGTGCAATAGCCCCTCGGCTTTGGGATGAGGGTTGGCGGCCGGCGCGGCCCAATGAAAACGGATGATGCGGATGGTTTTCTCCTCGTCGAATTTGTCGCCGCGGAACTCTTTTTCAGGATAAAAATCATCTTTGATCCGGCTTAAATCGCCCGATAGCTCGGCGCCCTCGACCGGAAGGAAAAAATAATGGACGGGGGCGCGCTCATATTGGAGCAGCGGCAAAGGCCCGGGGGCCGGCATGCGGGGGGGAAGGCGGCTCTTCATTTCCTTGGCGGCCGCTTGAACTCCTTGGACGTCTTCCGTCCATTTATCCTCGTCGGCTCGCGCGGCCCCGGAAACTCCCATGAACCCGGCGATCATGGCGGCGGCAAGAAATTCTTTCATGGCTATCGGCTCCTTTGGTTGAATCGTTTTCCGGAATCTTCCTCGCGAATATGGGAGGCCGAATCGCCCAGGAGCCTCCCGATGGCGTTGTTGAACGCCCCGAAGGCCTGTCCGCCCACGATGGAAAACACGTAGTTCTGCCGGCCGGCGGCGGCGTTGGGCGCGTAAGCCATGTCGACTCGGAGCACATGGCCGCCGGTGGAACGGCTGGAGGAAAAACGAAGCCCCACGCCGAGATCGGCCTTGAAATCGCCGGCCCGCAGGCTCCTGCCTTGGGGAGCGACCGCGCCGTAGTCCACAAAGGCGGCGGCGCCCATATGCACCAGGCGGAAGAATTCTTTGGGGTGGAATACCCGCCATTCCGCATTGGCAAGGACCGACTTGTTGCCGGTGAAGCTGTTGATTCGGTAGCCTCTGAGTCCAGAGTTGCCGCCCAGACGCATCTGGCTTTCTCCATCCAGATTCTCTCCGTAGGCGGCTTCCAGATGAATGACGCCGGTTTGGGGCATGTCGGTGTCCAGCTTGCGCACCAAGTTGACGTTCCCGAAGAAAAGGCTGTTTTCTAGTTTTCCTTCCGCCACCCGGCCCTGGGTTCCGGCCTGCGCCAGGGCGAAGAAGCCGGGGGCGAAAGCATGGCCCTTTTGCTCCGTCAATTGGAACAGAAAACGGTTCTTGTCCGAACCCAAAGCGGCCGGCGCCAGGCCCACCTCCACTTTTCCCTCGCGGCCGAGGTTGAAATCTTCCACCCGCCGCATGCGGTCGATGTTTGTTTCCTTAATATATTGCGCTTTGGCCCAAGAGAAGCCGGCCAGCGGACCGCTGAGCCGCCGGTCTTCGGGGAGGCTTCCCGGCGCGGTCTTGTCGGTGGCGCGGAAGCGGCTGTCTTCCAGAAGGTAGCCTAGATGAACCCGCCGCGCGGAGGTCTCTTCAGCATCGATTTTCATTCCCCAAGCGGCTTTGTAAAACCGGTGCGTGCGGTCAAAGGAGTTGCTGATTTCGCCGCCGGAATAAAGATCGGCGGCCACGGTTTCAGACAGCGCGGTGACGCCGTAGGAGCGCGCGTCGCGCAGGGAATAAAACGGCCTGTGAAGGTCGATTCCCTTCTCGGTTCCGACGGTGGTTTCGGCGAAGAGGCTGATGAGCTTCAGGCGGGACCCCAGCAGGCTGGGATCCATATAAAGCAGCTCTTTTTGGACCAGCGAGGTTGATTTTTCCCATTGAAGGGCCAGCATTTTGCCCCGGCCGAAAAGGTTCTGTTCCGTGACTCCGGCGTGAACGGCGTGATCGTCGCCCTGTTTTTCGGCCCCGATATCCACCTGAGTCGTCCATGCGTCCTGGGTCTTCACTTTGATGTCCAGCTTGTTGCGTCCGGAAGGCGCGGGAACGACTTCGGCCCTTTTGATGAACGGCAGCGCGCGGAGATTGCGTTCCGTCTCCAAGGCCTGGTGGGGGCTGAATTTCTCTCCCGGCTTAAACAGAAGCTCCCTTTCAATCACGTTTTTTTTGGTGGTGATGTGCAGGCGGTTGGCGAGGCGGAAAAGCCGGTTGTTTTCTCCGGGAATATCCGGGTCGAAGACGTTTTTCGTCTCGATGGAAACCGCGGAAATGACGTCGCGGTCCGCTCCGTCGAAATGGCGCGCCGAGCCCGCCGCCTTGCCCTCGCCCGAAGCGTCGGTTTTGGCGTTCAAGCCTTCGTCTTGGGGGATTTCGGCCAATATTTGCATGGCGCTGCGGCCGCCGGCGCCCTTGTCCGCGCGGCGCGACAGCTTGCGGGCCAGCTTCGCTCCGGCGCGATTGAGGCGGCCCGATTTGGGGTCATAGTATTTTTCCATCTGCAGGGCCGCTTTTTGCAGCAGGGTCTCGTCTTTGGAAAGCAGGGCCAGGAGTTCGGAGCGCAGGAAGGCCGCCGAATCCGATTGGAGCTCCGGAACCAGAAGGGAGAAAAACTGCAAGGCTTGTTGGGGCGTGGGCCGGGGCGCGGCGCCATAGGAAACGGGCGGCCAGGCCAGCGCCGAGAGGATGACGATGGTCAACAAAGTTTTCACTGTCCATATTCTACTGTGAGGCGGGGGGAAGTCCTAGGGTCCAACGGCCCAAACGGGGGACGTTATTGGGCCTAGCGGCGATTGGGCCATTGGGCCCATTGACCAGCCTGCTAAAAGAGCGCGAACAGTTGGAGGGGAATCAGGTAGAAGAGATTGATCAAGGCCCCCAGGCTCAGAAATGGGCCGAAGGGAACCGGATCGTAGCGTTTGAGGCGGCGGCGAGACATCAAAACGACGCCGTAAATGGAGCCGAAAAGGCAGGCCGTGGTGAGAGTCGTTATGGCCCCGGTCCACCCCGTCAGGGCGCCGATGCCGGTCAGCAGCTTGATGTCGCCGCCGCCCAAGGCCTCCTTCTTGAAAATCTTTTCGCCCAGGACCGCGGTGGCCCAAGTCAGCAGGAAGCCCGTCAACGCGCCGGCGAGGCATTGCAGAAGGCGGGCGGACCAAGGGCCGGAGAAATACGGATTGATAGCGGAAGAAAGCAGGCCCAAACCGGCCAGGCCCAGGGACAGCGCATCGGGGATGGTGAAGGTGTCCAGGTCGATGAAGCTCAGCGCGATGAGAGCCGAGGCCGCCAGGAGGACCGCCGCGATCCAAAGCCAAAGTCCGTCCCAGCGGTAGGCCAGGCCCGCGAAGAGGCCTCCCGTCAAGAGTTCCACCAAGGGATACCGGAGGGAGATCGGTTCCCGGCAGCGGCGGCAGCGGGCCCCGAGCAAAATATAGCTCAAAATTGGGATGTTGTCATAAAAGGCGATGGGAGCCTGGCAGCGGGGGCAGCGCGAGCCGGGCCGCACCACGGATATTTCAAGCGGGAGGCGGTGAATCACGACGTTGAGAAAGCTTCCCGCGCAAAGTCCCAAAAAGAATATCAAAACTAGCGCCGCCAAAGACATGGGGGGGACTCCAAAAAAAAGACCCCGATTTTAAATCGAGGTCTTTTTCGCTCTTTTGGAGCTTGGCTTAATAACTCGACCAGGTGGTCGCCTTCGTGTCGGTATGGGTGCAGTTCACTTGGAAGCTGCCCCAGTTGCTGGCGTCGTTGAAGTTGTTATACACCCAGTTGCCCGCATCGGCTGTCGAGGAGTCTCCTCTGACTGTCGCCGCCGCCGAATGATACGGGGGAGCTTTCGAGTTCGGAATGGACCCGATGTACTTTGCTCCCGACGTCAGGGAGGCCAAAGTGTCCACAGGGTAAATTCCCTCGTTTTCTCCATAATACACCGCCAGCGCGCCGCGCACCGCTCCAAGGTTTCCCTTGGTCGCGCCTTCGTTGGACTTGCGGATCAGGTCACCGAACTTGGGTAGGGCGATTGCCGCCAATATACCTATAATAGCTACCACGATCATCAACTCGATGAGCGTGAACCCCTTGTTCGCTGAACCCTTCCTCCTGCCTAGTTTCAACATGCTATTTTCACCTCTTCGCTGATTTAACGGCAAATTTGAAAACTAGGCTCTCATAGTATAACAGAACTCTTTCCGCTGTCAAGGCGGTTTTCTCGATTTAAGCTTAATTTAAGGGTTTTTACTCCACCGTGACGCTTTTGGCGAGGTTCCGGGGCCTGTCGATCTCGCAGCCGCGCTCCAAGGCGCAATAATAAGCGAACAACTGCAGCGGGATGACGGCAAGCATGGGGGTCAGCAGGTCCAAGGTGGAGGGAATGAAGATGACGTCGTCGGCGTGCTCCCGGATCTTGAAATCGCCCTCGGAGGCGACCGCGATGATTTTTCCCTCGCGGGCCCGTATTTCCTGGATATTGGAGACCATTTTTTCGTAGGTTTCATCCTTGGGCGCGATGGCGATGGTGGGGAAGTCTTTGTCGATGAGAGCGATGGGGCCGTGCTTCATTTCCCCGGCCGCGTAGCCTTCCGCGTGGATATAGGAGATTTCTTTGAGCTTGAGAGCGCCTTCCAGAGCGATGGGATAATTGAATTTCCGTCCGATGTACAGAATGTGGTTGTAGCGGGCGTAGCGCTGGGCGATTTCCTTGATGCGGGCTTCCTGCTTGAGGATGGTTTGGATCTGTTCGGGCAGTTTTTCAATGGCATGGATGATTTCAAGGCCCTCGTTGTAGGAGAGGTCGTCGTAGCGGCCCAAAAGCAGGGCCATCAAAACCAGGATGATGCTTTGCGACAGGAAGCACTTGGTCGAGGCCACCCCGATTTCCGGGCCCGAGTACATGTAGACCCCGGCGCCGGTCTCCCGGGCGATGGAGGAGCCGACGACGTTGACGATGCTTAAAACCAGGGCGCCTTTGCGCTTGGCTTCGCGCACCGCGGCCATGGTGTCGCTGGTTTCGCCGGATTGGCTGATGGCGATGACGACGGAGCCCTTTTTGAGATTTAAGGAGCGGTAGCGGAATTCCGAGGCCAAGGCGCAGTCGACCTTGAGATTGGTCAGGGCTTCAAAGACGTATTGGGCGTAGAGCCCGGCGTAATAACTGGTGCCGCAGGAGATGATGCTCAACTGGCTGGCTTCCTTGATCTGGGGAAGAAGGTCCTGAATGCCTCCCAGGCGCGATACGCCTTCCTCGGAAAGAAGGCGGCCGCGGACGGCGTTGACCACCGCTTCGGGCTGCTCGTGAATCTCTTTGAGCATGTAATGCGCGTAGCCCTTTTTCTCCAACTGCTCGGTGGTGATGTCCACCGTCTCGACGGCCCGCTCGACGACGTGGTCTTCCATCGTCACGATGGAATAGTCGTTTTCCTTGATGGTGGCGACCTCGTTGTCGCCGAGGTAGACCACCTGTTTGGTGAGCCTGACGAAGGCGGCCACGTCGGAGGCCGCGAAAATTTCGTTGACGCCGATGCCCAGGATGAGGGGCGAGCCGCGGCGCGAGACCACGATCGTTCCCGGCTGGTCCTGGTCGAGAACGGCTATGCCGAAAGTCCCTTTCACGCGCCGCAGGGTTTTTTGAACGGCGGTGGTCAAATTGTGGCCCTCTTTCCGGTGGGTCTCGATCAAATGCGCCAGGACTTCCGTGTCGGTTTCGGAGACGAAGTGGTGTCCCGCCGCTTTGAGCTCGGCTCTGAGCGCGACGAAATTTTCAATGATGCCGTTGTGGATGACGTAGATTTTTTTGTCGCAGCTGAAATGCGGGTGGGCGTTGGGAACCGACGGTTTTCCGTGGGTCGCCCAGCGCGTGTGGGCGATGCCGATGGTGCCATGAAAGACGTCCGGCCGGAGGCGGGCTTCCAGTTCGGCGAGTTTTCCGGTCGCTTTTTGGAGATGGACCTCGTTTTCGTTAAGAATAGCGACGCCGCTGGAGTCGTAACCCCGGTATTCGAGTCTTTTTAAGCCC
>JACQRQ010000279.1 GCA_016206405.1 Elusimicrobiota bacterium
CTTTAGGGCCTGTCAAACAATAACTGAGTCAATGTGGCCGAGGGGATTTTGGCCCAGGGCAAGGCGCGAAGCGCGAGCATACTTGTAAAGTATGTGAGCAATGAGCAACGCCGCCATGGGGCGAAAGCCCCCCGGCCCCTTCGGGGAGGGCCGATTTTGGGTGATTTCTTCGTTGCACGTCGGTTAAAAATCATAGGCATTGCGCCCTCCTCGCGCCTCGAACTCACCTCAAACTGGGCCCTCCAAATTGATTCAGTTATTGCTTGCCAGGCCCTTACTAAGTATAAGCCTCCTTCCTTAACATTTCAAGCACCGCGAAAAATTCGTTTGAGATAACCAAGCGCGATGGGCCGGAAGCTCCTTGAAATTATCCTATCCATGTGCAATAATATTACTGCCCCAAGCGGCGCGAGTTATCCCGCGCCGGTTTTGTTCTGTGGAGAAACAATGTCAAACCGGTTTACGGAAAGAGCCCAGCGTGTCATATTGATCGCGCAGGAAGAGGCCAAGCGCCTCAATCACGATTATGTCGGCACCGAGCACATCCTCCTGGGCCTGATCGCGCTGGGCGAAGGCGTCGCGGCCCAGGTTTTGGCCAATCTGGGCGTGGACCTGCGCCGGGTTCGATCAGAGATAGAAAAGATCGTCGGCACCGGCGACAACGTCATGCTTCTGGGCGAGATCCCCTTTACCCCGCGCGCCAAAAAAGTGCTCGAATACGCCGTCGAGGAAGCCCAGCATATGGGCCATTCCTACGTCGGCACCGAGCACCTGCTTTTGGGCCTGATTCGGGAGGAGGAGGGCGTCGCCGCGCGAGTCCTGGAAAACCTCGGCCTGAAGCTGGAGGTGGTGCGCGAGGAGGTCCTCAATCTTTTGGGCGAGGGCCAGGCCGCCTCCGGGACCGCGACCCAAGCGCCGCGGACAAAATCCAAAACCCCGACGCTCGATGAGTTCGGGAGAGACTTGACCGCTTACGCGCGCGAAAACAAGCTCGATCCGGTCATCGGCCGCGAGAATGAAATCGACCGGCTGATTCAAATTTTGGCGCGGCGGACGAAGAACAATCCCATTTTAATCGGCGACCCCGGCGTGGGCAAAACGGCCATCGTGGAGGGCCTGGCGCAAAAAATCGCCTCCAAAGACATCCCGGAGATTCTGACCAACAAGCGGGTGCTGACCTTGGACTTGGCCGCAGTGGTCGCCGGCACCAAATACCGCGGTGAATTCGAGCAGCGCCTCAAAAACATCATCGAGGAAATCCGCCGGGCTAAAAACGCGGTCATCCTTTTCATCGACGAGCTCCACACCGTGATCGGCGCCGGCGCCGCCGAGGGCGCGATCGACGCCTCCAACATGCTCAAGCCGGCTTTGGCCCGCGGAGAGCTGCAGTGCATCGGCGCCACCACCCGGGATGAATACCGCAAGTACATCGAGCATGACCCGGCTTTGGAGCGGCGCTTCCAGCCGATCTCGGTGGACCCCCCCACCGTCGAAGAGACGATAGAGATTTTGAGCGGCGTGCGCCAGAAGTACGAGGCCCACCATAAGGTCAAATACAAGGAAGCGGCGCTGGCGGCGGCGGCCGATTTGGCCGAACGCTACATCACCGATCGCTTCCTGCCGGATAAAGCCATCGACTTGATCGACGAAGCCGGAAGCCGCGGCAGGCTTCAAGCGGCGATCGTCCCGCCGTCCTTCAAAGACAAGGAGACCGAGATCGGCGAGATTGTCAAAGAGAAAAGCAAATCCATTTCCGCTCAGGAATACGAAAAAGCGGCCCGGCTCCGGGACAAGGAAAAAGAGCTTCGGAAAGCCCTGGAAGAAGCCAAAAAGAAATGGCGCGAAAAGAGGGCCGCGACGACTCCCATCATCACCGAAGACGACATCGCGACCATCGTTTCCAAATGGACGGGCATCCCCGTAAACCGCCTGACCGAAAAGGAGACCCAGAAGCTGGTGCACATGGAAGACGACATTCACAAGCGCGTCATCGCCCAGGAAGAGGCCATAAAATTCATCTCCCAGGCGATCCGCCGCAGCCGCACGGGCCTTAAAGATCCCAAGAAACCGGTGGGCTCCTTCCTGTTTTTAGGACCGACCGGCGTCGGCAAAACCGAGTTGGCGCGCGCCCTGGCGGAGTTTCTCTTCGGCAGCGAAGACAACCTCATACGCATCGACATGTCCGAGTACATGGAAAAGTTTTCCGTCTCCCGCCTGCTGGGGGCGCCTCCAGGATACGTGGGCTATGAGGAAGGCGGCCAACTCTCGGAAGCGGTCCGCCGCAAGCCCTATTCGGTCGTGCTTTTGGACGAAGTCGAGAAAGCCCACCCGGATATATTCAACGTGCTGCTGCAAATCATGGACGACGGCATCGTGACCGACAACTTGGGCCACAAGGTCAACTTCAAGAACGCCATCATCATCATGACCTCCAACGTGGGCGCCCGGCTGATTTCAAAGGGGAAATCCCTGGGTTTCGTGCCGCATGACGACGCAAAAAAAGATTATCAATCGATGAAAGAGGTCGTCATGGAGGAGGTGAAGCATACCTTCAATCCTGAATTCATCAACCGCATCGACGAAATCGTCGTTTTCCACCCGCTCAACGAGGGCGACATGGAAAATATCCTGGAATTGATGCTTCAAAGAGTCGAGGACAAGCTCATCGACCGGGGCATCAAGCTGTCTTTGACCAAAGAGGCGAAGAAATTTCTCGTGGAAACCGGCTTTGACCCCAACTACGGCGCCCGGCCGCTGCAGAGAACCATCCAGCGGTTATTGGAAGACCCCATGTCGGAAGAGCTGCTCAAGGAAAAGCTGACGCCGGGAACCGTCCACATCGATTACGACGAGGAAAAGAAGGCCTTGAGCTTCAGCTCGAAGCCTTCCGTGAAAGTGAAGAGTTAAAACGCGCCGCCAGCCCCCACAAAAGCCGGGCCTGCCCCCGATTTCCCAAAGAATCTGCTCTTCCATGGCAGGCGCCCGACGCCGGTCCTTAGCTCAGGAGCACTCGGAATAGCCGCAATCGTGGCAAGTGGGCCCGGAGCATCCCGACTCGAAACCGACGTTTGAAGAATAACAATTGGGGCAAAAATCGCGGTGCGTCTGCCAAAGCTCCAAAGGCTTCTCGGGGCCCTCGGATTCAAGGAAACCCGTTTTCTTCAGATGATTCCTGAGAGCGATGCTGATCGCATGCGCGATGGAGTTGATCCGGTTTTCGCCAAATCCCACCGGGCGGTCCCCTTTGACGGAATTTAAGTGCTTCAATATCTTGACCGGATCTCCCCCCGCCTCAAAATACTTCGACAGCAGGATTCCGATCAAGGAGGTCAGGCCGCTGATTTCCGTGCCCAGCGGCGGCAAATTGGTGAAAATTTGGTAAGGCCCGGTCTCGTCGTAATTTAAGTGCATGTGCAAGGGGCCGTAGCCGGTGTTGATCTGGTAATATTCCGAAGAAACGCCGAAAGCGTCGACCTCCCGGTGCTTTTGCGCCCGCGTCGCGGCCGCCTTCAAGCTGAGCACCTGCTGCGCCTTGGAGCCGTCGCGGTAGATCGTGACCCCCTTGCAGCCCAGCTCGTACGCCAAATAATACACGCGGCGGACGTCCTCGACGGAGGCGGAGTTGGGCAAATTCACCGTCTTGGACACCCCGTTGTCGACGTGCTTTTGAAAAGCCGCCTGAATTCGGACGTGAAAATCCACCGGCACGTCATGGGCCGTCGGAAAAAGCCGCTGGATGTCCTCCGGAATATCAGATATCCCGCGAACCGACTTGTGGTTTTCGTCGATTTTGGCGAAAAGGTCCTTCTCCTTCATTCCAAAAAAATTATTGGCGCGCGCGACCTCCCTGAAAAGCGGGTTGACCTCGATGAAAACGTCGGCCGCATCGGGCTCCGAGTTGCTTTTGAGCGCGTCGAGCGCTTTGGCGTTGTAGCGCGTATAGGCGATGCCGAAAAAAGGCTCTATTCCACCGCCCTGAAGCCCGGCCGCGATGGCGATGGTGCCCGTCGGCGCGATGGTGCTTCGCGCGCAGTTGCGCGGGGTCTGGGTCTGTCCGCGGTAATGCGGGCCCTTGGGGTCATAAATGGAGTTCTTCCAATACGGAAAGACGCCCCGCTGTTTGGCCAACTCTTCGGATTCCTTCAAGGCGCGCCGGTTGATGAATTCCATGAGGCTTCCGGCCTGCTCCAGAGCGGCGTCGCTGTCATAGGGAACTCCCAGTTTGACGAGAGCCTCGGCCCAACCCATGATGCCCAAACCTATCCGGCGGTTTCCCTTGGCGATGCGCTCTATCTCAGGCAGAGGATAGTTGTTGATCTCGATAACGTTGTCCAAAAACCGCACGGCGGTTTGAACAACGGCTCCCATCCGGTCCCAGTTCCACCGGCCGTGAGTGACAGTGCCCTCTATGAAATTGGCCAGCGAAACGGATCCCAGGTTGCACGGCTCCCAAGGCAGCAACGCGACCTCGCCGCATGGGTTAGTCGACTCGATTTCTCCCAAGGCCGGCGTCGGATTTGAGGCGGATTGGTTGATCCGGTCCAATACGACGAAGCCGGGATCTCCCGTCTGCCAGGCAAATTCCGCCATCTTGTCGAAGACCTCCTTGGCCCGGAGCTTGCCGGCGACCTCTTTGGTCCGGGGATTGAGCAGTTCGTACTCGGCGTCGTCTTGAACCGCGCGCATGAATTTGGCGTCGATGCCCACCGAAACGTTGAAATTCTCCATCATGCCGGGCTGCGCCTTCATGGCGATGAAGCTTTGGATTTCCGGGTGCCAATACGGCAAAATTCCCATGTTGGCTCCGCGCCGGGCCCCTCCCTGCTTGACGACATCCGTCATTTTGTCGAAAATCTGCATGAAAGAGAGCGGGCCGGAGGCGACGCCTTGGGTTTTTTGGACGATGTCTCCTTTGGGCCGGAGCCGGCCGAACGACATTCCCGTTCCCCCCCCGCTTTTTTGAATTAACGCCTGCGCGTGCAGGGCATGGGTGATCTTTTCCATCGAATCTTCGACGGGCAGGACGTAGCAGGCCGACAACTGCTGAAGCTGGCGCCCGGCGTTCATCAGCGTCGGCGAGTTGGGCAGGAAGTCGAAGCGCGACAGGAGGTCGTAAAATTCCTCCTCCCAAAATTCGACCAGCTTTTTGGCCGCCGGTTGAGTCCTGGCGGCGCGCTCTAAATTCTTGACCACGCTCTTGAAGTTGTCCTCGCGCCGCTTGCAGTCGGCCAATCCCGCGTGGAAAAGCAGCATGCGGGAAGACTTGCCGCCGGAGACCGGCGGAGTTTCGGCGACAAAGTGAATCCCCTGAAATACCCCCCATTTCTGGGCGTCGGCGTGAAAAAAAATCTCGGATAAAGCGATATTGCGCGCGACGGCCCGCAGCCATTTCTCGGGAGAGGGAGCGTCCCGCAGGTACTTGTCCTTGATGACTTTTCGCTGGTTTTCCGTAAGGAAAATTCTGGCGTCTTTGTCCTTGGAAGCCGGTTTTTCTCTTTCCATTCAATTGGCCCGCGGCGCGACAGATTCAACCGTATAGGTAGTTTAACAGGGGTTTCCTCTTTTGTCAATCAAGCGAGATTCGAGCGAATCAGCAAGGGGAATATCCCTGCGCCGCGCCGCGCGCCGAAAGGCCTACTCCTGCCTAGGTCTAAAGACGCGTAAAATTTGGGACCAAGGGCCCATGACGGCGGCGGGCAATGGGAGTAGAATGAGCATGAAGCCGAACCTTGAGAGGTGCCCCTATGCTATCCCGGAAAATTTCAAAACCCGTCGCCGTCCTTGCCGTCGCCGCCTTTGTCGTCGCGGCCAATCCCCCCCAATTCTATGCCCACGCGGCGGCAGGCCGAAGCCGCGGCGGGATCCGCATCAAAACGGCTTCCCGGCAGGCTTTCAGAGGGGCGCCGCTCCGCCTGCGCGCGCCGATTTCCCGGCGCATCGCCGGCGGCAGCCGGCAGGAGATTCGAGCCGGCCGCGCCTGGACCGCGGAAAAAATCGCGCCGCGAGTGCGCGTGAGCGAGGTCCCCGGCGCCGTCGCGGCGCTTGAAAAAAGCGCGCAAGCCCTCGAGCAGGCCGATCTCAAGAGCCCGAAATTCCATCTTGCCGAGACATTTCAAAACCTCAAAAGCCTTTTTACCGGAGACGCCCAAGAGGACGCCCTCCCGGCCGCCGTGTCCCCGCCTGAAGATTTCTCCGATCACAAGGCCATCGGCGAGGCGCTTGAATCTCAAGCCGTCCGCAATCATCTTTTGGCGGTCGTCATCGATTACTCCGAGTCCGCCTCCGGCAAAAAAGACAACGCGCGCAGCATCCTCGACGCCGTCGGCTACATCCTCAAGAACAATTTGGCGCTGTCAAAAACCTACCTGAACTACGGCGCCACGGTCAAGCCCGTCGACATCACATCGGCCGATCTCAAGCGCCGGCTGTCGCAGTTGCGCTCCCAAATCCGGAAACTTGCGCGGACCGACAAAGCGAGCAATGAAAAACTCGTTTCGCAGTTTATCAAGTCCGTCGAAAAATTCTTTCCCTTTAACCCTTACGGACGGCCCGCCGCGGCTCCTGAGGTCAAGCTTCCGCCGGCCCCCAAAGCAGCGCCTAAAAGCGCGGCCCCGGAGCGCAAATCTCGTTTTGCTTGGCTGGCGGCGGGCGCGCTCGCCGTGGCAGCCGAACCGGCATTCGCCATGACGGAGGTGGGCACGGCCCTCAACCAGCTTCCGGTGATGGGTTACGCCGCGACGGCGGCGAAAACCGGTTTGGGAGTGGCCGCCATATACGCGATCAGCATCGGCGCGCAAAAATTGATTTCCGTGACCTTGGAGGCTCTTTTCGGCAAGCTGCCGGACCCATCCAGGAAATTTGCCAACCGCGTCACCCGGGACCTAACCTGGATTTCCGCCATGATCGGACTCTATCTTTTCGGGCTCATTCCCCAGGCTCTGGTGCCCATGGCGCAACTGGCCGGCCTCGGCATCGGGACTTTCACCGCCATCGAAACGGTCCGCTTCGTTTTGGGCGGATTTTTGCGCAAACTCAACGCCAGCCCGGCGACGATCAATCAGTACGTCGAGATGACCGTCCTGGCGGTCGGGTTTATTTCGGCCGGCATGACCATGGCGCTCATCGGCCCGATGCTCTCAAACGCCAGCCAAACCTTCAGCCCCGCGACCACCGTCACCGCGGGCATCCTGGGGGGGCTGCCCCTGGGGCTGACTTTGGCCCCCTTCGCCAAGCAGCTTCTCGACGGCATGACGCTGTTTTTTTCCCAACCGTTTAAAGTCGGCGACAAAGTGGCCGTCGGCAGCCCCGCCGTGACGGGCACGGTCGAGATGATAAACCCTCACCGGGTGGAAATCAAAGAGGAAAAAACGCAAGCGACGGTGGTTTTATCGGCCGGCGACGTGCAAACCAACGCCATCCGCATATTGAGCCGGGCTTCGGAAAATCTCCTGAGATAATTTCGCTGAGGACATCACTCTATCACTTTACCACTTTATCACTGCCATTAATATTTGTGTATAATTGCCGAAACGGGGGCGCTTATGGCTTGGCTCCATAAAAAAATCGTCGTCTGCTGCGGAAGCCGCACGCCCATCGGGCATATCTCCCGTTCCCTTTCCTCCACCTCGCCGGAAGACCTCATGCAGATCGCGGTCGAAAACACCCTGCGTAAGGCCAAGCTTCCCAAAGAGGCGGTCGACGGCCTGATCGTCGGCTGGGTGGGCCAGAGCTTCACCGCCCCCAACATCGCGCGGGTCACCGCTCTGCGCGCGGAGCTGCCGGAAACCGTCCAAGCCGTCACCGTCCAGAACAATTGCGTCTCCAGCATCGAATCGGCTTCATCGGCCGTCCGCTTCCTGCAAATGGGAGAAGGCGACCTTTATATCTGCGGCGGCACCGAATCCATGTCGAACATCCCCTACACGATCCTGGGCTCCCGCGCCTCAAAATCTTTGCGCAACCTGGAAACGCTGAAATCGAAATGGGGCGAAATCTGGCAGGACGGGGAAGCGACGGTGGTCGACTCCATCGAGCAGGGCCTGACCGATCCCGTTAAAAAAATCAACATGGCCGGGACGGCCGAAGTCTGCGCCCAGATGTACGGCATCACCCGGGAGGAACAAGACGCCTACGCGGCCGAAAGCCTCAAGAGATGCTTGGGGGGATGGAACCGGGGATTTTACGCCGGCCACGTCGTTCCGGTTTCAAAGAACGGCGCGGTGGTTCTGGAGAAGGATGAGTATCCTTTTTTGAGGGAAGACTTGGCCGCCAAGCCGCAAAAATTCGCCAAAGCGCCCGCGCTTTTTGACAATTCCGCTTATTCCATGAAGCGCTTTTACGAGGACTACGGCCATTACATCACCGGCGTCCGCTACCAAGAAGGCAAATCCAAGGGGACGGTGACTTTGTTTAACTCTTGCGCGCGAAGCGACGGAGCCGCCGCCGTCATCGTGGCCACGGAGGAAAAAGCCAAGGCCCTGGGACTTGAAATTTTCGCTGAAATCAAATCCTGGGGGTTTTACGGCAACAACCCGGCCCACATGGGGATTTCACCGGCTCTGGCGGCGCCGGTCGCACTGGAAAGGGCGGGCATCACCTTTGACCAATTGGATCAAATCGAACTCCACGAGCCCTTTGCCGCCACGGTGCTTTCTATCTTCAAGATCGCCGAAGAGAAATTCGGCCACCGCTGGCAAGCCAAGTGGAAGGATGGCGCCTTAAATCCCAACGGCGGCTCCATACCGATGGGCCATCCCTTGGGGGCCACCGGCGCCAGGCTCCTGCTCAATCTCGTTTACGCCTTAAAATCCAATCCCAAAGGACGCT
Source organism: Elusimicrobiota bacterium (assembly GCA_016206405.1). Classification (GTDB taxonomy): domain Bacteria; phylum Elusimicrobiota; class Elusimicrobia; order O2-12-FULL-59-9; family O2-12-FULL-59-9; genus O2-12-FULL-59-9. The sequence goes on from JACQRQ010000279.1 coordinate 8,827, forward strand.
ACGGCATGCTGGCCGCCTGCGCAGGCGGAGGCATGGGCGGAGCGATGGTCATCGAGAAAAAAAGCTAGCCTCTTGTCGCGCCCAGCGCTTCTTGACGATAAGTGTTCCAGTGGTAAAGTGGCATAGTGATAAAGTGGTAAAGTGAAAATCTGTGGAATGGGGCAGGCCCCGCATAGGTTCCGCTTTCCGACACTCTACCACTGTACCACTCTATCACTTCCCCGCCACTTGACTGCTTTATCACTTCATTCCTTCTAGCATGGAGCAACATCCAGTCGTAGGCCACCAGGAAAAAGGCAGCCAGCTCAAAAAGGCGCTGGGGCCCTGGATGCTTTGGGGGCTGGGCGTCGGCTATGTGATCGGAGGAGAGTACTTCGGCTGGAACCTGGGCCTGCCGGTGGGCGGCACCTATGGGATGCTGGCGGCGACCTTAATCGTCACCGTCATGTATCTGACCTTTGTTTTCAGCTACACCGAACTGGCCTGCGCCATCCCCAAGGCGGGAGGAGTGTTCGACTACGGCCTGCGGGCGCTGGGCCCCTACGGCGGCTTTCTCTCGGGCCTGGTGCAGGTCATCGAATTCGTTTTCGCCTTGCCGGCCGTCGCCTTTGCCATCGGCGCCTACCTATCGGTTTACTTTCCGGCGCTCAAGCCCGGGTGGATCGGCGCCGCGCTCTACCTCATCTTCACCCTCCTCAACATTTGGGGGGTCAAGCAGGCCGCCTCCTTCGAATTGGTGGTTACGGTCCTGGCGGTGGCTGAACTCCTGATTTTTATGGCGGTGACGGCGCCGGCCTTTCAATGGGAACATTTTAGCGCCAACCCCCTGCCCAACGGTTGGATGGGGGTTTTCGCCTCCCTCCCGTTCGCGATTTGGTTCTATTTGGCCATCGAAGGAGTTGCCAACGCGGCCGAAGAAGCCCATAACCCCCAGCGCAACGTTCCGCTCGGTTTTGGATCCGCCATCGTGACGCTGGTCGCGCTCGCTCTGGGCGTGTTCTTTTGCTCCGTGGGAGTGGCGGGTTGGGAGGCCGTCGTCTACTCCGCCCCGGGCGCCGCTCCGAGCGATTCCCCGCTGCCGCTGGCGATGGCGCACGTGATCCCGCGAGGCAGCCCCTTGTATGGAATGCTCGTGGGCATCGGCTTGCTGGGGCTCATCGCCTCCTTTAACGGCATCATCCTTGCCGCGAGCCGGGCCACCATGGAACTCGGACGCGTGGGTTTTGCGCCTTGGTTCCTGGGCAAGACGCACCCGCGGTTGAAGACTCCCGTGGCGGCGCTGCTGGCCAACCTGAGTCTGGGAATGGCGGCCATCCTAACGGGAAAAACCTCCGAGATCATCACCTTGTCCTGCTTCGGGGCCATCGCCCTCTATATACTCTCCATGGTTTCGCTCATCGCTCTGCGGCGCAAGGAGCCGCACCTGCACCGGCCTTTCCGGGCTCTAGCCTATCCCTGGTCGCCCCTGACCACCATCGGCATCGCCGTCGTCTGCCTGGTGTCCATGACGTGCTATTATCCGGCGGTCGCCGCCGTCTTCGGCGCCATGCTGACCCTGGGCACTTTCTACTTCGTCCTCGCCATACGACCGGCGCTTGCGACTCCGGCGCGCCAAGTGCCGTGAGCACTGCGAACGGCCGGCGCTTGCCCGAGCCAAGTAAATCTACGCTTTAGGATGGAACTTCTTGTGGGAAGTTTTGAGCCCGGATTTTTCCAGGTGGGTATAGACCTGCGTCGTGGAAAGATCGGCGTGGCCCAGCATTTCTTGAACAGCTCTCAAATCCGCGCCGTTTTGAATCAGGTGCGACGCGAAGGTGTGGCGGAAAAGATGGGCATAGACGCGCCCTGAAATTTTGGCCGCTTTGGAAATTTTCTGCAGGTCTTTCCACAATTGCGCCCGGCTTAAGGCCGTGCCCCGGCAGCTGACAAACACCTCGCGGGCGACTTTTCGTCCGTCGAACTTTTGCCGCCTGCAATCGACGTACCTCCACAACGCCGCGTTGGCCCGGTCATGGATGGGCACAAGCCTTTCCTTTTTGCCCTTGCCCATCACGCGCACCCATCTTTGATCCGCATGGATGTCGTCCATCTCCAGCTTTAAGAGCTCCGAAATGCGCATGCCCGTGGCATACAGAAGCTCCAAGACGGCGCTCAGGCGCACTTTTAAAAACCCCTCGCCTTGCGCCGCGGCCATCAACCTCTCCACCTCGCCGAGCCTCAAGTAACGCGGTATTCTTTCCTGAAGATGGGGGGCCTTGAAATCGCGCGTCGGATCCGAGCTCAGTCTTCCCTCGCCCAGGTGAAAGCGGTAAAAAGAGCGGAGCGCCTCCATTTTGCGGTAAACGGATCTGGGCTTGAGCTTTTCCACCGATGATAAATGCCAGACGTAATCCGACAAGGCATCCGCCGTCGCCTCCAGCGGATCGATGGAGCGGCTGGAAATGTATTTCAGATAGGCTTTGAGATCGTATCCGTAGGACCGGCAAGTGTGCGCGGACAACCCTCTTTCCAAGGAAAGGTGCTTGAGAAATCCGGTTAAAATAGGTTCCGGCAAGGCGGCTA
>JACQRQ010000278.1 GCA_016206405.1 Elusimicrobiota bacterium
CCTATTTCCCAGGGAGGGGAAATACAAGCACGCCGCCGCTTTCAACTTGATCTCCGGCCGGCAATTGGAGGACGGCTCTTACCAAAAGCCGGTTTCAGCGATCGTGGCCAATTTCAACAAGCCGGCGGCGGACGCGCCCTCCCTGCTTAAGCATGCCGAGGTGGAGACATATTTCCACGAATTCGGCCATATCATGCACCAGGTCCTCACCAAGGCCAAGCACGGGCGATTTTCCGGAAGCAGAACGTCCCGGGACTTCGTCGAGGCGCCCTCCCAAATGCTGGAAAATTGGGTATGGAACCCGGATATTCTCAAGTCCCTTTCCGGCCATTACAAGGACACGGGCAAAAAACTGCCCCAAGACCTGCTTGAAAAAATGATCGCCGCCAAGAATTTAAACTCGGGACTCACTTACTCCAAGCAGGCCTTCTACGCCTCTTTGGATTTTACCTACCACACGACGACCGTGCCCGACAGCACCGAGGTTTACCGGAAACTGCAGGATGACATGCGGCTTATCCCCATGACACCGGGGACCCACCCCCAGGCGAGCTTCGGGCACCTGATGGGGGGCTACGACGCCGCCTACTACGGCTATCTATGGTCCGAGGTTTTCGCGCACGACATGTTCGCCCGCTTCGAAAGCGAGGGGGTTTTAAACCCGCAGTTGGGAGCCGAGTACCGCCGCCTCATCCTGGAGCCGGGCGGAGGCATGGATGAAGCCGGGCAACTGCGTCTCTTTCTGGGGCGCGAGCCGAATGAACGCGCCTTCCTTAAAAGCATAGGACTTCAGACCGAAGGCCCCGGCGATTCTCCCGGCGCCAAATGAGGCCCCGCGCCGCCGCATCCGCGGCAGTCCGCGTCAAACTCGCGCTGATTTGCCTGTGCATCCTGAGCTTCGTGCAATGCCGCACAGCTCCCAAAAAATCGCCCCTCCAATCCGCGACGCCTTTGAGGGGAATCTCCCGCGCCGAGGCTGAGCTCCGGAAATCTATGCTTTTGAGGGCGGACTACGCCCTCGCCTTCAGCCTTGACGCAGAGAGCGGCGACTTTTCCGGAAAAGCCGAGCTCGCCTTTGACCTCCAAAATGCGGACCACGCCCTGCGAATCGACTTCGCCGGCGGCCGCATCAAAAAGCTTGAAGTCAACGGCCGTAACCTTCCGCAACCGGACTACAACGGGTATTTTCTGAGCATCCCTCCGCAGCGCCTGAAAGCGGGCGCCAACTTGATCTCCGTCGAATACGATCATCCCTACAGCAAGAACGGCTCCGGTTTCTACCGCTTCCGGGATCCGGTCGACGGCGAGACTTATCTATTCACGGATTTCGAGCCCTTTAACGCCAACAGCCTGTTCCCATGCTTCGATCAGCCCGACATCCGCGCCACCTACCGCCTCAACGTGGAGGCTCCCGACGCCTGGACGGTGATCTCTTCGGCGCAAGAAACCGGCGCCGTCTCCTCCGGCGGGCGCCGGACCTGGCTCTTTCCGCGCACGCAGGCCTTCAGCACTTATGTCTTTTCGCTGCACGCCGGGCCCTACAGCGTGTGGACCTCCAGCGCCGGAGCCATACCGCTGAGACTTTTCGCGCGGAAGTCCTTGGCGCAATTCGTGGACGCCGAGGATTGGTTCCGCGTCACGCGCCAAGGCTTTGATTTTTTCCAAGAATACTTCGGCGTCGCCTACCCCTTTGGGAAATACGACCAGGTCCTGGTTCCTGATTTCAATTCCGGCGCCATGGAAAACGTGGGCGCGGTGACGTTCTCCGAAAGCTTTATTTACCGCTCCACGCCCACCTACAACGACCGGCAGGACCGGGCCGACGTGATCCTGCATGAGCTCTCGCACATGTGGTTCGGGGACCTGGTGACCATGGCGTGGTGGGACGACCTTTGGCTCAACGAAAGCTTCGCGACCTATATGTCCCATCTCGCCTTGAGCCGCGCGACCGAGTTTAAAGACGCCTGGCACTATTTTTTCAACGACTCCAAGCAATGGGCCTATTGGGAAGACCAACTGGAGACCACCCATCCCATCGCCGTCGACGTCCCCACGACCGAGCACGCTTTCGCGCAATTTGACGGCATCACTTACGGCAAAGGAGCGGCGGTGGTCAGGCAATTGTCGTATTTTCTGGGCGAGGACGTCTTCCAAAAAGGAGTGCGGAACTATTTCAAGAAGCATGCCTTTCAAAACACGCGGCTTAAAGACTTCATCGGCGCCCTGGAGGAGGCCTCGGGGCGGGACCTCGGCGCCTGGGCGCATGACTGGATCGAGAGCGCGGGCATCAACACGGTGAAGGCCCGCTTCGAGTGCGCGCAAGACCGCGTCGTTTCCTTCGCCCTGGAGCAAACGGCGCCCCCGGAACAGCCGCGGCTGCGCTCCCACCGCACGCGCTTGACGCTCTACCGCGCCCACGCAAAGACCGGCGCCCCGGAAGCCGTCAAATCCCTGCCGGTCGCCTACGAGGGCCCTTTGACCGAGGTGCCCGAGCTCGCGGGCGAAAAATGCCCGGACCTGGTGGACCTCAACGACGGCGATTATGATTACGTCAAAACGGAGCTTGACGCGCTGACGCTGCGCGCGCTGAAATCGCATCTGGCCGGCTTAAAAAATCCCCAAACGCGCTCCGCGTTCCTGCAGGCCTTGTGGGACATGGCCAGGGAAGGAAAGCTGCCCGTGGACGCCTTCGTGGACGCGGCCATGGACGCCATGCGGCGCGAGAGCGACCTCCTGATTCTGGAAAAAACCCTGGAAAAAATCCACGGCCGGGTGGCTTGGCCCCGCGCCTCGGCCACTTTCGCGCTGTATTACCTTTCCAAAGCCCCCGCGCCGCCGGAAGGCCGCC
>JACQRQ010000026.1 GCA_016206405.1 Elusimicrobiota bacterium
CCGTAGGAGTCTGGGCAGTGTCTCAGTCCCAATGCGGCTGACCAACCTCTCAGTCCAGCTACCCGTCAAAAGCCTTGGTGGGCTATTACCCCGCCAACTAGCTGATAGGCCGCGAGATCCTCCATGAGCGACCGGCGTTGCCGCCAGCCTTTCATACCAGCACGATGCCGCGCCGGAATCGTACGGCGTATTAGCCAACCTTTCGGATGGTTATTCGCCTCTCAAGGGAAGATTTCTCACGTGTTACTCACTCGTCTGCCGCTAACTCCGCGATACGCTGCGAAGTCCGCTCGACTTGCATGTGTTATGCACGCTGCCAGCGTTAACTCTGAGCCAGGATCAAACTCTCCATGAAAAACACGGAGTTTGAACTCCTAGAATCACCGAAGCGCAAACGAAGCGGACTTACGTCCGCCGCGTCGCACTGTCACACTCTTGCGAGATCCCCTAAATCATACGGATCGTCGAAGGATCCACAATAGAGTGTCCATTCGCATGCAGAATTTCAGTTGTCAAAGAGCGGAAACGCGCCAGGCTTCCGTTTCTAAATTCTTCGTGAAGAATTTCACAGAAGCGGCACGCTGACTACATTACAGCTTCATCACTATAGCAATAAGAAAAAAAGTTGTCAAGCGAAATTTTTCGGCGGCCGGTCAGCGGATTTTTTTGCGGCGCAGATCCGCGACTTTCAAACGCACGGCGGCGCGCTTGAGCGCGGCCTCAAGCTGCGCGAGCTCGACGGGCGAGAGCTTGCGGCTCCGCATTTCGGTTTGGGCCCGCTGCATGGCCTGGCGCGCGCGCTCCACGTCGATTTCTTTTTCCACCTCGGCGGTCTCGGCGAAAATGGAAACCTTGTTTTGGAAAATTTCGGCGAAGCCTCCGGACACCACGAAGCTCTCCGTCCCTTGCGCGCCGCGAATGCGCACCTCGCCCGCTTTAAGCTCAAGCAAAAACGGGGCGTGGCCCGCCAGAACGCCCAACTCGCCCTCGTAGCCCGGCAGGGCGACGAACTCCACGCCTTGGACTTCCTTGACCAGGCGCTCGGGACTGATGATCTCGACGCTTAGATGGCCCATGGTATCAGATCCGCCTTAGCCCAGGTTCTTGGCCTTCTCGGCGGCTTCCTCGATGCCGCCGACCATATAGAAGGCCTGCTCGGGGAGAGCATCGTGCTTGCCCTCCACCAACTCCTTGAAGGCGCGCACGGTTTCCTTGATGGGCACGTATTTACCGGGAGTGCCGGTGAACTGCTCCGCGACGAAAAACGGCTGCGATAGAAACTTCTGAATCTTGCGGGCCCGCGCCACGATCAGCTTGTCCTCCTCGGAGAGCTCATCGATTCCTAAAATGGCGATGATGTCCTGAAGGTCCTTGTAGCGCTGCAGTATTTTCTGGACGCTGCGGGCCACCTGATAATGCTCCTCGCCCACGATTTTCGGATCCAAAATGCGCGAGGTGGAATCCAGAGGATCAACGGCGGGATAAATTCCAAGCTCGGCGATTTGGCGCGAAAGCACGGTCGTGGCGTCCAAATGCGTGAACGTCGTCGCCACCCCGGGGTCGGTCAAATCGTCCGCGGGGACATACACCGCCTGAATCGAGGTGATGGAGCCCTTGCGCGTGGAGGTGATGCGTTCCTGAAGCCATCCCACCTCGGTCGATAAAGTCGGCTGGTAGCCGACGGCGGAGGGCATTCTTCCCAAAAGCGCCGACACCTCGGCGCCCGCCAAAACGTAGCGAAACACGTTGTCGACGAAAAGCAGCACGTCCTGCCCCTCGGCGTCACGGAAATGCTCCGCTTGCGCCAGGGCCGTCAAGGCCACGCGCGCGCGGGCCCCGGGCGGCTCATTCATCTGGCCGAACACCAAGACCGCCTTGGAAAGCACGGGCGAGCCATCGGAGAGCTTAGATGCCTTCATTTCATGCCACAAATCGTTGCCTTCGCGGCTGCGCTCTCCGACCCCGCCGAAAATGGAGACCCCCCCGTGCTGCTTGGCCACGTTGTTGATGAGCTCCATAATGATGACGGTTTTACCAACGCCCGCGCCGCCGAAAAGACCCACCTTGCCCCCTTTCATATAAGGAGCCAAGAGGTCCAAAACTTTGATGCCCGTCTCAAAAACTTCCGGAGTCGTTGTTTGGTCGACTAATTTGGGAGCCGCCCGGTGGATGGGCAGCCGCGTCTGCGACTCAATTTCCCCCAGTTCATCCATCGGCGCGCCCAAGACGTTTAAAAGCCGCCCCAAACAGGCTCGGCCCACCGGGACGGTCACCGGCGCGCCCGTATCCTCCACCTCCAGACCCCGGCAAAATCCTTCGGTGGTTCCCAGGGCAATCGCCCGGACCGTATTGTCCCCTAAATGCTGGGCCGTCTCCACGACCAAATCCTCATCCTTGGAGCCGTTGACCCTCAAATTGGCCGGAATCTTGATCTTTAGCGCGTTATAAATGGCGGGCAGTGAGCCCGAAGGAAATTCCACGTCCACGACCGGTCCGACGACTTGCACAAGCTTGCCTGTAGCCATAAATCCATCGCTCCTTTATCTTGCCGTCGGCCGCGACCGGGCCTTGCCGGCTCTCTGAAGATCTTTCCGCTCAACGCCGGTACTCGACGATTTCCCCCATCAACGCGCGCTTGACGTAGTGGCTCAGCAGCCAACGGCGCAAAATTCCCATTTTTTCAAAGCGGACCCCATAATTGGCCCTTTTTCCGTCCGCCTGGGCGCGCACCACATGCGCCTCAAACCGGACCGGCACCTGCAGCTCCAAGAACAGCTTCTGGCCTTTTTTCAAAGGCGCCTCGCTCTCAAAAGCGGCTCCCGAAACGCTGAGATTGAGCATGCAGCCGCGGGCGACTTCGTTTCTATCCGCCTCCGATTGGAAGCTGAACAAAACATTCGTCGGGATTCTAAAGCGCCGCCGCCTTTCCGCCGTCATTTTTTTCGCACCGTGGCCGGGATGAATTTGTCGGGAATCTTGCCGGGAGTTCCCGGAAAACCGAATTTATGAAAGCGGAGCCCATAGCGGTGCAGATTGCCCCGCTTGCTGATATGGCGCACGAGCCCCCGGATTTCAAAAGGAATTTTGACGGTGAGGTGAAGGGCCGTTCCCTCCTCCAAAACCGCGTCCGACTCGAAGGCCATCCCGCTCACCGATAGGTCGGTGATGACCGCCTTGCATTTGGTCAAAGGGGCGCCCAAATTATGGGCATCGAAGGTCAGCGCCACCGGAAACCGCGGAAATTGTCTTTTTTCACGCTTTGTTGCAGCCATAGACGGAGCCTCCTCGGATTAACTCGCCAACGCCTCCGCGCCGCCGACCAACTCCGCGATCTCCCGGGTGATGATGGCCTGGCGGGTCTGGTTGAGCCTGAGCGTCAAAGTCTCGATCAAATCATCGGCATTTTTGGTGGCCGCATCCATGGCGTTCATGCGCGCGGCGAGCTCCGCGGCTTGGGATTCGAGCAAAAACCGGAAAAGCTGCGCCTTGAAATACCGGGGCAGAAGCGAATGGATGAGCTGCGTCCGGTCCGGCTCAAAGGAAAATTCCTGAAAAACTCGCCCGCCATCGGCGGAGGCGGGCGGCAGCATGGGCAAAATCTCGGCGCTCACCACCCGCTGCTGCACGGCCGATTTAAACTCGTTGTAAATCACGGTCACGGAGCGCAACGGGGCCTTCTCATAACACTCCGTCAGAGCGCGCCCCAACAGCTCCGCGTGCACGAAGCCCGCCTTCGGAAAAATGTCGACCAACTGCGAGATGATCTTAAAATCCGGGTCGCCCCCGAAATAGCGGCTTAAAAAATTCGCCCCTTTTTTTCCCACCACGGCCGCGTAAATCTTTTTGCCGGAATTTTTCCGGAGCCAGCCCAGAGCTTCCCGGAGCAGGTTGGCGTTGAAGCCTCCGCACAACCCCTTGTCGGAGGCGATGAGCAAAAGGCCCGCATGCCCGGAGCTTGAGCGCTCGAAAAATGGATGCACCTGCCCCGCCCGTCCCGAAAGCTCCCGCGCCCGCTTTTCCGCGAAGCTCAGATCCATCACCATCTTTTCCATGCGCGCGGCAAACGGCCGGGAGGATAATATGGACTGCTGGGCTTTGCGCATGCGCGCCGCCGCCACCATTTTCATGGCGCGCGTGATCTGCTGCGTGGATTTGACGGATTTTATTTTTCGACGCCACTCACGCAGGGACGCCATGCTGCGCTCCTATATAACTTTCTATCCCGCGCTCGATATTGAGGTCGGCCTGAAAATTGAGCAGCAGCTTCGCGGCGACCGGATCGCCGAGCGTTTCATCCTGATAAAACCCGTAGGGATTGTCGAAGTAATCCGGCGCCAGGGAGAAGCCGAAAACGCCGTTTAAAATCTCGATAATCCGGTTGAAGCTGGCGCCCTGGCCGGTGCACACGTTGACGATGGCGCTCTTCTTGGCGCTCAGCGCGCACAGATTGGCCTTGACCACGTCCTTGACATGGATGAAATCCCGGTATTGCTCCCCGTACTTGAATATTCTGGGACGCTTTCCGGAACGCATTTGCTCGGCCAACTGCCAAATCATGCTGGCGGCTTTGCCTTTGTGGTTTTCGCGCGGCCCATAGACGTTGAAGTAGCGAAGGCCGATGAGCTTTATGCGCGGGTGATGCTTCACGAAGCAGGCGGCCGTCTGGTCCATCACCTTCTTGGAGAAGGCGTAAATATTATTGGGGGCCGGGGCCTGGGTTTCCTTCATCGGGCGCGGGCCGTTGCCGTAAACCCCGGCCGATGAGGCGTACGCCACCCGCGGAACTTTATATTTGAGCGCGAACTCAAGCACGCGCCTAAAGCCCTCCACGTTGACCTCCATCATCCGCTTCTGGTCGAGCACGGTCGTATCGGTGATGGCGGCCTCGTGGAAAACGGCCCCCACTTTTCCCACCGCCGCAAACCATTGATTTTCCATCACGTCCGCCGCCACTACGTCGCCCGGAAAATCCTTCAGGTTGTCGAAATGCCCCGAGCTGAAGTTGTCGAGAACGACCACCTCATGGCCGGAGCGGGCCAAATCCACGGCAAGATTGGAGCCGATAAATCCGGCGCCGCCGGTGACAAGAATTCTCATAAAACATCCACCCCTTTCACTATTTGAACGTCTCCTTAAATTCGCCGATGGCGGCCGTCAGAGCGTCTTTGAGCTGCGCCTCGATCTTGCCGGCAGCCAATTGCCGGTAGAGGTCCGCGCGCTTTTCCTTTATATAGCGGACCAGCCCCGATTCGAACCGCGCCACCGCCTCGGAGGTCAGATCATCCAAGAAACCGCCGATTCCGGCGAAGATGATCAGGATTTGATCTTCCACCGGCAGCGGGACGTACTGTCCCTGCTTGAGTATTTCGACCATCCTCTGCCCCCGGGTCAATTGCTGCTGGCTTGACTTATCCAAATCGGACCCGAACTGGGCGAAAGCGGCGAGTTCGTTGAACTGCGCCAAGTCCAGCCGCAGACGGCCCGCGACGCTGCGCATGCCCTTGCACTGCGCCGCCCCGCCCACGCGGGAGACCGAAAGCCCGACGTTGACCGCCGGGCGGATGCCGGAATAAAAGAGGCCCGATTCCAGATAAATCTGGCCATCGGTGATCGAAATGACGTTGGTCGGAATGTAGGCGGAGACGTCTCCCGCCTGGGTTTCGATGATCGGCAGAGCCGTCAGCGAACCGCCGCCGTTCTTATCGGAGAGCTTGCAGGCCCGCTCCAGAAGCCGGGAATGGAGATAAAACACGTCGCCGGGATAGGCTTCCCGGCCCGGCGGGCGGCGCAGTAAAAGCGACATTTGACGGTACGCCTGGGCATGTTTGGATAAATCGTCGTAGATGATGAGCACATGCTTGCCCTGCCAAAGGAAGTCCTCCCCCATGGCGCAGCCGGAATAAGGCGCCAGATAAAGCAGAGGCGCGGGCTCGCTGGCCGTGGCCGCGACCACGATCGAGTACTCCATCGCGCCGTGCTCCTCCAAAGTGCGCACCACATGCGCCACGGTCGACTGTTTCTGCCCGATGGCGACGTAAATGCAGACCGGCCGGTTGGGCTGGCGCTTCTGATTGATGATCGTGTCGATGGCGATGGCCGTCTTACCGGTTTGACGGTCCCCGATGATGAGCTCCCGCTGCCCGCGGCCGATGGGAATCATGGAATCGATGGCTTTGATGCCGGTTTGCAGCGGTTCTCTGACCGGTTGGCGCTCCAAGACGCGCGGCGCGATGACCTCCACCGGGCGGCGGCCGGCGGTCGCGATCTCGCCCTTTCCGTCTATAGGCTGTCCGATGGCGTTGACGACCCTGCCCAGCAGCGCCTCTCCGGTAGGGACTTCCATCACCCTTCCGGTGCGCCGGACGGTATCTCCCTCTTTGATTTCCCGGTCTTCGCCGAAAAGCACGCAGCCGACGTTCTCGCGTTCCAAATTCAAGACCATCCCGTAAACTTTGTTGGGAAACTCCAGGAGCTCTCCGGCCAGCGCGTTTTCCATCCCGTAGACGCGGGCGATGCCGTCGCCGACCTGAAGCACATAACCGACTTCCTTGAGCTCCATGACGGGCTCATATTTTTGAATTTTGCTTTTCAGGACGCTGGTAATCTCTTCAGGTTTAATGGCCATGCGGTCGCTCCTTCAAAACTAATTATTTTTCGTCTTTAAAAAATCCAGCTTGAGCTGCGCCAGATAAGCGCGGGCGCTGGCATCCATGACCCAGTCGCCCATGCGGACGGAAATGCCGCTGATGAGTTCCCGGCTCTCACGGATTTCCAAAACCGCCTTTTTGCCCGAAAAACGGTCCAAACTTTCCTGAATCCTGGCGATAAATCCAGCGCTCAAACGCCCGGCGGTCCGCACCAAAGCGCGGACCGTGCCCGATTCGTGGTCGGCGATGCGGGCAAGCTGCTCGACCATCAGGGGCAGCAGCCGGATGCGTTTCTTGAGGATGAGCAAATTCAGCCAATCGAGGAGGATGGGCTCCACCCGGCCGCGCAGCAAATCGCCGAGCAATTGAAGCTTGTCGGAGGCGGAGATCAAGGGGTGCTCAAAAACGCCGCGGTGCTCGACAAAAAGCGGGAGGACCGACGCCGCGTCCGCCTGGACTTTCTCCCCCATGCCCGCGGAGGCCGCGGCCTGATAAAGCGCGCGGCTGTAGCGGGAAGCTAAAACCGTATCGTCAGCCTTCATGGGCGTTGTGCGTTTGCTTTTCCCGCTTTTCGGGACCATCCAGAGCGCTCAAAAAATCTTTGACGATCCTGTCGGAAGCCGCCGGATCGACGCTGCCTTGCAGGATTTTCTCAGCCACCATCACCGATAAGCCGCCGATCTCGCGCTGTAATTCATGGATGAGCTGCTTCCGGTCTTCCTCCAGTTGCTTCTGGCCCCTGGCTATCAATCGCTTGGAATCCTCTTGGGCTTGGCGCAGAATCTCCTCTTTCAAATCGAGCCCGTCCACCTGAGCTTTGTCCAGCATCGCCTGGGTCCGCTGGGTCAATCGCGCCAACTCCGCCTCCAAATCCTGCTTGATTTTCATGGCGTCCGCCCGGGCTTTTTCCGCCGCTTCGCGCTCCATTTGGAGCCTCTCTTCCCGGCGCTTCAAAGCCTGGATCACCGGCTCCCAAAGCAACGGCTTTAAGATGGCCACCAGGATGACGAAGGTCAGAATCGTCCAAAACGTCAGCCCGAAATCAGGCGACAATAACTTATCCATGAAAACACCTCGGCAAGACAGTGGTAAAGTGATAGAGTGGTATAGTGTAAAGTGAGCGCGGAACCAACTTCACGCCGTCTTATCACTATACCACCGTGGTCTTCCTATCACCGTTGCAGCTTCAAACTGATCGGCACCCAGCCACTATGACTCAATTCAATGCCCTTGCTCCGAGGCCGTCGCTTCAGAGCCGGCCGTAGGCATGGGCTTTAAGCCCAAGTTCAGCGCGATCAGCAGACAAATGACCAGGGCAAAAAAACCCAAGCCTTCGATCAAAGCCGCAGGAATAATCA
>JACQRQ010000027.1 GCA_016206405.1 Elusimicrobiota bacterium
GCCATGGGAGACGATGCCGCCGTCGTTTTGGCCGCACGGGTTTCTTATGCCGGCGGTCTCAAGGGCGAAGAGCAGGATCGAAAGCTCATCCATTATTTGATGCAGCACGGGCACATGACGCCCTTCGAGCATGCCGTTTTTAAATTTCACTGCAAGACTCCCATTTTCGTAATGCGCCAATGGATCCGGCACCGCGCGGGTTCCTTCAATGAAATATCCGCCAGGTACGTGGAAGTCGTCGAGGATTTTTATTTTCCAGACAAGTGGCGCGCCCCCACCCCAGCCGACAAACAAGCTTCCCGCGAAGACGCGCGCATCGACGCCCCGCTTGCCGACCGGCTGCTGCGGGACCACTGCCGGCAAAGCTACGCGGCGTATCAAAAGCTTCTAGACTCCGGGGTAGCGAGGGAAATGGCCCGCATGGCTCTGCCGGTCAATCTTTACACCGAATTTTACTGGACCGTCAACGCCAGAAACCTCATGCACTTCATCAATCTGAGGGCGGATGCCGCCGCCCAATGGGAAATTCAAAAATACGCCGAAGCCCTGGCGGAGTTATTCAAAGCGCGGATGCCTTGGACTTGGGAGGCGTTTCGACGCTTTGCCTGGACCGGGAAAAACGCCGGAGTGGACGCACAAAAGATATGACGCCATCGCCCGAAACTCAAGAGAAGGAAACCCCCCAGCCTCCGGCGCAAAGGCAATTTTTTAATTTCTTATTCCTTAAATTAGACCCCGGCTTCCGCGCGCTTTTATCCAATGAGAAGATCGTGGCCAAGCAGGAATTTTCCTCCGCGCTTGAGAGCGCCTCCAAAAAGCTGGCGATACAAGCCTACTCGCTTCAGGGCCTTCGCGCCGATTGCGATTTTCTTTTGTGGAGGATTGTCGACGATTTGGCGCTCCTTCAGGAAAATTCCAGAAAAATTTTATCCTCGGGAGTCGGCAAGCACTTGATCCCGGTTTACTCCTATATCTCCATCCCCCAGCCGGCCGCCGCCCCGGCGGCGCAAGAGGGCAAAGCCGGAAATTCCCCCGTCCCTAATTCGACGGGCCAGCCGGCCCTGCTTGTATGTCCGTTCACCCTGGGACGGCGGTGGCGCCGCCTGCCGCGGACCGAGCGCGAAAAAATGACAGACGAACTTTTGGACATCAAGAACGAATACTCTTCCACGGGCTTCGCCGCCACTTTTTCCATCGGCATCGACGGCGGAAACTTCCTATTGACCGCCGAAACGGACTGCTCCGAGCGGGTATTCGTCATGCTCCAAAATCTCCGCGAAGCCGCCATCGGCCGAACCTGCGCTCTCGAACCGGCGGCCTTTTTATGCCTGCGGGGCGACGCCCATAATCTAGTGGGGTCCCTTGGATAAAGTACTCGGCATCATCTTGGCGGGAGGAAAAGGCGAACGCCTCTACCCTCTGACCAAAGAGCGCTCCAAACCCGCCGTTCCTTTCGGCGGACAATACCGCATCGTCGATTTCGTGTTGTCCAATTTCATCAACTCCGGCATTTTCTCGATTTATATCCTGGTTCAATATCTATCGCAGTCCCTGATAGAATACCTGCGCACCAGTTGGCGCGGGGTGGGCATCACGCACAACCATTTCATCACCGTTGTTCCGCCGCAGATGCGGCGGGGAGCCATGTGGTACCAGGGAACCGCCGACGCCGTGCGCCAAAACCTCAATATCATCTCCGACCATAATCCCGATTTCATCGCCGTTTTCGGGGCCGACCACATTTACCGGATGGACATACGCCAGATGCTGGCCTTTCATCGCGCCTGCGGCGCCGACATCACCGTCGCCGCCGTGCCCGTGCCCCTGGCCGACGCCGTTCAGTACGGCGTCGTGGAGACCGACGAGCGCAATAAAATGACGGGGTTTACCGAGAAGCCGCAGAACCCCAAACCCATGCCGGGACGCAAGACGCACGCCTACTCTTCCATGGGCAATTACATCTTCAACCGGGATGTGCTCAACGAAATACTTTCCTCCGGCGGCGGCTTCGCCGGCAAGATGGACCTGGACTTCGGCCGCTCCATCCTGCCGGTGGCTTTCGAGCGCTACAAGGTCTTCGCCTACGATTTTTCAACGCATGATCTTCCGGGCCTCAGAAATTACGAGGAACAATCCTATTGGCGCGACATCGGCGCGATCAAGGCCTACTGGGACGCCCACATGGACCTATTGGGGCCCCAACCTCGCTTCAACCTCAACAACCCCCGGTGGCCGATACATTCCGGCCGGGTGGACGTTCCGCCGGCCAATATTTTAAACTCCAAGATCAACAATTGCATCATCGGTTCAGGCGCCAGCCTGGGCTCTTGCGAGATCGAAAGCTCGGTGCTTGGACAAGGCGTCACGGTCGGCGCAAATTGCGACATCCGCAACTGCGTCATCCATGACTTCACGGAAATCGGGACGGGCAGCCGGCTCAAGGGGGTCATCGTCGACCGTTTCAACAAACTGCCGCCATCGACGTCCATCGGATACGACCCTCAACAGGATTCTTCCCTGTGGCATGTGGACTCTTCAGGCATCATCGTAGTGCCCAGGGGAAAAACGAAACCATGATCACCAAAAAACTTCAGCTTAAAAACAACGACGAGGCGTTGGAGCTTCTGGGCGAGCAAGACGTCTATTTGCGCCAATTGGAAAAAAGATGCAAAGTTGAAATTTTCGTCCGCCACGATCCGGAAACGGACGAGCTGTATTTGTCCATCCGGGGACGCGCGGCGCCTGTCAACAAAGCCCTGAAGGCCTTGAAAGAAAGGCAAGCGGCGCTTCAATCAACCCCTCCGCTTTCAGCGCGGGCCGGGTCCGAAACCGCCGCCGAGGAAACCCCCGCCCCGCCGCCCGTGGAAACGCCGTATCAAGGGCCTGCGCCGCTGTACACGACCGCGCATGGCAGGGACATCCGCCCGCGCAGCGAAAATCAAAAAAGCTACGTGGCGTCGATCCAGACCCACGACCTGACCATCGGGATAGGACCCGCCGGCACCGGGAAAACGTATTTGGCCGTGGCCTGCGCGATACGCTCCCTGAAAGCCAAAGAAGTGGACCGCATCGTGCTGACCCGGCCCGTCATCGAAACCGGCGAAAAACTGGGTTTCCTGCCGGGAGACCTATACGAAAAAGTTCATCCATACCTGCAGCCCCTTTACGACGCTTTTTACAACCTGCTGGGCAGCGACAAGTTCAGGTTTTGGCGCGACGACGACATCGTGGAAGTCGTGCCGCTGGCCTACATGCGCGGGCGCACGCTGGAACGGGCCTTCATTATTCTCGACGAGGCTCAGAACACCACCCCCGCGCAAATGAAGATGTTTTTGACGCGCATGGGAATGGGATCAAAAATAGTCATCACGGGGGATGTGACGCAAATCGATTTAGAGAACGACAAAGCCTCCGGGCTTCTCGTCGCCCAGTCGATTCTCAAAAATACCGAGAGGATAAGATTTGTTTATTTCGACGAGCAGGACGTTTTCCGCCATCCCCTCGTCAAAGAGATACTGAGCGCCTACAACCGCTGGGAATCGAAAAATAAGTAATGCTGCGCATTAAAATCATCGGGCGGTCTCTTTTGCCCCCTTCCTGCCGGAACCGGATTCCTCTTTTCAAAAAAACCGTCCTTCGGACGCTCGAACTTGAAGGCAAAACATTGCATGGAGAAATCTGCCTAACTTTCGTCTCCGGCCGGGAAATCAAGCGCCTCCATAAAAAGTTCTTCGATTCCGGAACTTTGACCGACGTGATCACCCTGCCTTATCTCGGCGCCGCGCCCTTCCCCTCGCTTAAAGGAGCTCCGGTCGAAGCGACGGCTCTGGCAGATATCTTTATTTGCGCCGGCCAGGCGCGCAGGCAGGCGGCGGAGGCGGGCCACCCGTTCTGCTGCGAGTTGGCGCTGCTCATCAGCCATGGCGTGCTGCATATGCTGGGACACCGGGACGACGACCAGGCTTCAAGGAAAAAAATGTTTCAAATCCAAAATCGGGCCATTCGTCTCCTGGCCCGGACCGACCCCCAACTCAGGAAGGCCGTTCCGCTCCCCGCTTGATTAGGATGCTCCATAGGGCAACGCGAAGTAAAACCTCGAGCCCTTCCCCAACTCGCTTTCGACGCCCATGCGGCCGCCGTGGGAGGCGACGATTTCCTGGGCGATCGTCAGCCCCAAGCCAAACCCCCCTTTGCGCATTTGCTGGGCTTTCTCGGTCTGGAAAAAGCGGCTGAAAACTTTGGGTAAATCCTCCTTGGAAATCCCGATGCCCGTATCCTGCACGCTGACGCTGATTTCCTTGGCCGTCACCTCCGCCGAAACCGTCACGGAACCTTTGGCGGGCGTATAATGCACGGCGTTGGTGCATAAGTTCGTCAACACCTGGCCCAGGCGCTGCGCATCCCCGACCAGCGGCGGAATGGACGGCAGCTCCTTGACGGCAAATTGGATGTCGTGCTGTTTGGCGTAAATTTCCACCCGCGACTGCACCTCGCGCATCACCTGCGCGAAATCCATAGGCTGCTTGTTGATGCGCAATTTGCCGGATTGAATCGCGGCCAAATCCACGAGATCTGAAATCAGGGTCTCCAACGTCTTGGAAGAGCTGACGATGGTATTGCAATACTGCAAGGCCTTGGGATCCTCAAGCGTGCGCAAAAGCATCTCGGAATAGCCCTTGATCGCCGTCAATGGATTTTTGATGTCGTGCGCGACCATGGCGAAAAACTTGGACTGGAAGCTGTTGAGCTGCCCGAGCCTGTCGTTGGACTCCGTGAGCTCTTTGAGCAGGCGCGCGTTTTCGCCTTGCAGCTTGAATTTTTCGATGGCGCGATTGATGGAAAAAATCAGCACCGACGGCTCCACCGGCTTGAGGATGCTGTCGTCGAGGCCGAACTCAACGGCCTGGGTTATCCCTTGCAGCGCCGCTTGCAGAGGATAGCGGTCGACTAAAATGATGATCCGGATTTCGGGATAGAGCGCGCGCAGTTTCTTGGATAAATCCACGCCCGTGGTTTTGGCGAAAGCCATAGCCGCTCCCAGGACGGCCACCTGAAACTGCTGCAGCGCCGCTTCCTCCAGCGCTTGCGCCACTTGGAGGTTGGCCGATATCTCATAGCCGTCCTTCCATAAGCTCCGGGCTAAATTCATAAGCTCAGGCTTGAAATTGTCCAGCAGCAAAACCTGGCCTTTTTTGGCGGGATCGTCGATTCTCTTTCCCTCCAGCAAATCGGGAATCCACTTGGCGCAACTGCGGCCGAGCAAGGCCGCTTTTCCGGATTTAAGCGCCCTCTCCGAGGCCCGCAAGCCGCTCAGGCTTGAAACCAAACAACAGCGGGCCTCCGGCACGGCGCTTTGCAATTGCGCGGCGAGGGTTTCCGCCTCAAGACGGGTCCCCCTCCACAAAACCACCGCCGCGCCCACGGGCGGAGCCTGGGGCTTATTTTCTTCCGATTTGGAACCGGTCAAACGCTTGAACCAAGTGCCGGACTTCTCCTCCGGCGCCGGCGCGGCCGGAGAATTTTTCAGCACGTCGGCGATTCCCATCTCGTTTTCCAAGACCGTGTAGGTGATCTGGCGCTGTTGAAGCGCCGGGAGGACGCCGCCCACGTTAAACACCGTCGAATCGGCCAAGATGAGGTTCGCGGAGCCTTGAAACCCATCCACTAATTTTTCAAATTCCGTCCCCAGGGGCGCCGTGTACGTCGGCAGGCGGCCGATTTTGTTTTTTTGCGGCGATTCCAATATCACGAGAGGAACGGACTGGTTTTGGCAATAAGACACCAGCTTTTGCAGATTGGGCTCCGATATCAAACCTTCGTCAGCCGCCACCGCCGCCCAATGACTTTGCTGCTCCTGAAATTTTTTGGCGGCCTCCGTCTCGGTTTGCGCCCAATCGGCCGGCAGACCCCGTTTTTCAAGAAGGGAAATAATCTCGGGGCCCAGACCCGTGTCCCCCGTCGCTAAAAGAACGCGTTTTTTTTCAGTCACGTTATTAAGGAAGGTTAGTTAAAGCTTGAAATTTTACTGCCAAGGGATTCGAATCCCCGAACGGGCGCGTGGGGCGAGCATGACGAGCCCCGTGCCTACGCGCGCCCGAGCGAAAGCGAGGGCCGGGTCCCCATTCCTGGAGACTTGGGCTATTAAAATTTGACGATTAGAGAATACCGGAATGTGTCGCCCAAGTCTCCGAAGGGGACCCACGCGAAATCAAACCCCACGTTCCTAAATCCAAGCCCGCCGCCCATCGAAAATCCGGCCAGACCGTCCGCGTCGGCGTTTTGAGAACTGTAGCCGGCCCGCAGAGCCCCTTCCATGCTTGCGAAGCGGTGCAGATACTCGCTCCCCAGATTGTACGTCAGCCGGTTGTCGCGGGGAAGCAATAGGTCCAAACCCAGAGTCAAAGAATCCTG
The DNA here is from genome assembly GCA_016206405.1 of Elusimicrobiota bacterium. Lineage (GTDB taxonomy): Bacteria > Elusimicrobiota > Elusimicrobia > O2-12-FULL-59-9 > O2-12-FULL-59-9 > O2-12-FULL-59-9. Next base: position 6,412 of record JACQRQ010000027.1, read on the forward strand.
AGCCCCCGGGGCCAGGCGATAGCTTCCCGCCAGAAACCCAAGCATCGGCAGAGGGTCCGATTCCTGCCTGAATTTCGACTTCCCGCCCAAATGCCGAACCCCGGCGCCGAGTTTTAAGTTGTCGCCGGCGCCGTAAAGCGCGCCCAAATCGGCGGCCAAAGTTCCGGCTTTCACCGAGTCGATGGTCTGCTGGATGAATTTTAAATTGGCGCCCCAAGCAAAGCGCTCCGATCCCCGCGCATAAGAGAGCGCATAAGCGAAATCATCCGCTCCGAAAGTCCCAAGGGGCGCCGCCGTCTCCGAGTTGCCCCGGCGCTCGATGCCGGAGACCGAAAGGTTGTAAACCGCCAGCCCCATCGTCCCCTTGGCGGAATCCTCCCCGTCCCAGCCGAACCGGCTCAGCGGCAGCGCGATCGCCGCAAATTCATAATTTAAGCCCTGGAAATAAGAGTTGTGCATGCCGGTCAATTGCACTTGGCTCAGCGTCGCCAAACCGGCGGGGTTATAGTAAATGGCGTGGACGTCGTCGGCCACGGCCGAAAAAGCCGA
>JACQRQ010000282.1 GCA_016206405.1 Elusimicrobiota bacterium
GCCGCCATCAAGGGCTACCTCGCCGCGGGCCAAGACGCCCGGCTGCCTTCCGTGGAGAACCCCGTCAGCGGCCTGACGAGCCGGCGCCCCCCGCCGCAGGCGCTGGAACCCAAAAATTTCGAGGCCCTCGGTCCTTACCGCCTGGCCAAGTTGGCGGAAAATCTATGGTTTATGGCCAATCAAAGCCGGCTCACCACCCTGCGGCCTTTGGTCCGGTTCCTTTCGCTGGACCGGGACGCCAAAGACCTCCTCGCCTGGACCATCGCGCATAATCTCACGGGCCTAAAAACCAAACGCTGGCTCAAGAGAATCCGCCAGTTGGGCGAGCGGCTTCAATTTTCCCCGGACCAGAAAGGCTGGATACAACACGCCATCGACCGGGGTTTTTCTTCCTAAATATCCACGCTCAAATTCAGACAACGCAGGGATTGATTGATGGATGTCAACGACCGCATGAAGGCTTTGGGAATTTCGCCCGATCAGGTGACGGAGAAATTCATCCGTTCGGGAGGCAAAGGCGGGCAAAACGTCAACAAGCTCGCCACCTGCGTCTATCTGCGGCACCACCCCACCGGCATCGAAGTCAAATGCGCCGAGGAAAGGACTCAATCGGCCAACCGCGAGCTGGCGTGGAAGATTTTATTGGATAAAATCGAAAACCGGCGGCGGGAGGAAGCGGCCAGAGCAAGACAAAGGCTTGAAAAAATCCGGAGGCAAAACCGCCCGAAGCCCAGATTTCTCAAAGAGCGAATTTTGCGGACTAAAAAATTCCAATCCTCAAAGAAGCGCCTCCGCTCCAAACCCTTTTCCGACGAATAGAATTCGCCTGACGCGCCGGCAAGGGATCACTTCTTCTCCGGCTGCGGCGGGTTCGTAATCTTCAGGACCCGTTCGAGGTTGTCTTTGGCCCTCTCGGAACGGGGATCGATTCTCAGCGCCTCCTTGAATTCGGCCACGGCCTCATCCCATTTGCGCAGGGTGGCCAGCGCCATGCCCAGGTTGTTGTGCGCCTCGCCGTAGGCGGCGTCGAGCTGGATGGCCCGGCGGAATTTCTCGACGGCCTCCTCGGTCCGGTTCAAGCGGGTCAGCGCGGAGCCGAAGTTGTTCCAAGCCGCGGCGAAATCCGGGGCGAGCTTCACCGTCCCCTCAAATTCCTTGAGCGCGTCCTCAAACTTGCCGTCCCGCGCCAGGGCCAGACCGCGGGCGTGGCGGGTCAAGGCCGACTCCGGCGCGGCGGCGCGCGACGCGGCGCCTCCCTTCGCGGCCGGCTGCATGGCGCGCTGGAGATTGGCCTTGGCCGTCGGGTAGCCGGGGTAAAGGCGCAGGGCCTCTTTAAATTCGGCGATGGCTTCCTCGCGCTTGCCCTGACGAAGCAGGACGTCGCCCAAATTATTGCGCGCGTCCGGGAAATTGGGAGCGAGGCGGATGGCGTCGCGGTAGCGCGCGACGGCCTCATCCAGCTTTCCCAAGCCGGCCAGCGAGTTTCCCCAGTTGGTCATCGCCTTGAGGTGGCCCGGATTGCTGGTGAGGGCCGCGCGGAACGCCGCCATGGCCTCGCCAAATTGGCCCCGGGTGGACAACGCCACGCCAAGGTTGTTGTGCGCCTCCGCGTGACCGGGCTCGTAACTCAGTGCCGCGCGGTACTCAGCGATGGCCTCGTCCAAGCGGCCCAGGCCCTTCAACGCGACGCCCAACTCGGCGTGGCAGTCGGCAAAGCCGGGCCTGAGTTCCAGGGCTCTGCGGTAAAGCTCCACCGCCTCCTGCAGCTTGCCCTGGTCGAACATGCCCAGACCCAGGTTATAGTAGGGATTGGGGTCCTGGGGCCGGATGCGGATGGCTTCCCGGTAGTGGAGCATGGCCTCCGGCAGCCGGCCCCGTTTGGAAAGGGCATTGCCCTTTTGGTTGTGGGCAAAAGACATCTCGGAGTCCACGGACAAGGTGTAGGTCCAAAGAGACTCGGAGTCCTTCCAGATGGCCTCGTAGCGCCGCGCGGCCGCCGCGAGACCCCAAAAAATCAGCGCGGCCAGAAAAAGGCCCGGCGCGAACCAGCGCCCTCCGAACCGCTCGCCGGGCCGCCATAAGAGCAGCAGGCCTCCGCCAAAAATGACCCCGAAACCCAGGCAGGGGACGTAGGTGTAGCGGTCGGCCGCGAGCTGCGCGCCGCTCTGCGCGATGCCCAGCACCGGCAAGACCATGATGCCGTAGAAGAGAGCCGCCGCCGCCGCGGCGGGCCAGCGCCGGCGATTGACGTAGAGCGCCGCCGCCAAGGCGGCAACTCCGGCCGCGCTGACGAGGAAACGCGGCGCGAAGGGGTTTAGCGCGGCCGGCAGCTCGTAGAACGGGCAGAGACGATAGGGCGCGACGGTCTTGCCGAGGTAGAAGGCCAGGCCGTAGAAGAACTGGGCCGCCCGCTCCGGGATGCCGAACTGCTCCATGGGCGCCATCATGCCGCGGGTGCGCGCGGCCAGGATCACGCCGGCGCCCAGCCCGGCCAGCAGGAAGTGGAGGCGCTTCTCCCAGATCGCGCCCCACAACAAGTTCCCCGCGCTCGGCCCCGGCGCGCCGCCCTTGCCCGGCCGGCTGTGGAAGCGGCGCAGCGGAAAAAAGTCGACCGCCAGGAGTCCCGCGGGAAAGGCCATGGCCAGCGGAAGGGACAGCAAAGAGAGCGCGTAGGCAGCCGCCGACAGGCGCATCCAGCGCCGGTAGCGCGGCCCGTCATGGGCCCGCTCGCGCGCGGCCAAGTAGGCCCCCGTCGAGAGCAGCAAAAACAGCGTCAGCAAAACGTAATGCATGCCCGACGCCCAAGACACCACCTCCACGCGCAGAGGGTGCAGGGCAAAGAACAATGCGCCCGCGGCGGCGCAGAGCCTCAGCGCCGACGGCGAAGCTTCGGCTCTATCGGGCAGGGCTAAGCGCAGCAGTTGCTTGCAGATAAAATAGAGGACCGCCGCGGTCAGCGCATGCAGAAGGATGCCATAGGCATGGTAGGCGGCCGGCTTGAGTCCCCAGAACGTATAGATCGCCGCCATGGCGAGCCAGTGCAGGGGCTCGTAATTGCCCAAGTCGAAGGAGCGGATGAAAATCCAGCGCAGATGCTTGAGATCCAGACCCCGGTAGGCCCAATTCTGCAAGAAATTGCGGCCGTCGTCCCAGTCCAGGAAGGCGTGCCGGAGGGTGGGCCAGAAGACCCAGAGGCTGAGCGCGAAAACGGCCAGAGGCGCGCCGCGGCGCAGCCAAACCGGCGCGGCTCCCGGAACGCGGACCTCCGGCTTGTTCGGGTTGCGGCTCATATCCTCCCCATCTTATATAATCGGCATGGATTGAAAATAGTACAATCACGAAGCAGGCCTATGGAACCCATTCGCTGGAACAATTTATATAACGAAACGGAACTCTACAAGGCCTGCCTGCGCGTTTACACAAAATCGCTGTTCTCCTGGCGCAAAGCCCTGGCTGTCTCCACCGATCAAAATACGCTCTATGACTTCGCGCGGCGCGGCCTCCATAATCTCGACGCTCTCAACAAATCTTTAACCGAGCGGCGCTTTCATTTCAGGCCGGGAATCGCCCTGCGCCGCCGCTGCGGAAAAAAGGCGAGAACGATTTATCTCTTCCCGTGGGAGGAGAAAATCGTGGATTTACTGCTGTATCGCCTGCTGAGCCAGGCTTTGCGCCGCTGGTTTTCTCCTAACGCCTACGCCTACCGAAGCGGGGGAGCGGGTCTTGACCTTTGTCAGGCCAAAGTCGGAAAGGCCCTCAGCGCGCGGCCGATGTCTTTCATCATCAAGCGGGATATCGCCAACTATTTCGATTCCATGGACCATGTCTTGCTTCTGGAAAAACTGGCCGCTCTTTTTGATCCCGAAGACTATTTATTCCAGCTTCTCCAGGAGCGCACGGCCTTTCGCTTCACCCAGCAGCATGCTTCCGCCGTCGTGACGGCGCAGCGCGGAATCCCGTTCGGCACGGCGACCGCCTGCGTATTCGCCAATATCTATCTCTCCGATCTGGACGCGGCCGTCGCCGCCGTCCACGGCGTCCGCTATTTCCGCTACGCCGATGATATCCTCATCGTGTCTCAGGACGCCGACAGGGCTCGCCGGGCGGAGGTCCTGGTGAGCGAAGCGCTCGCGCGCCTGAAATTGACCAGCAAGAGCAGCCACCATAAGAATCTGATTTTCTCCCAAGAAAGGGCGGCCGCGCCCGGCTTTGAGCACTCCAGCCGGCTGCGCCATCTCGGCCTGGAATTTAGGGCGGGCGGGGCGACCGCGTTGTCGCGCGACAAGC
>JACQRQ010000284.1 GCA_016206405.1 Elusimicrobiota bacterium
CCCCGGGACTTTCCGCCAGCGTCGCCGTTGAAACAGCCATCCACGCATTCAACGTCCCATCGTGATTGCGCGACCTCGCTCGCGCGTAATAGGTCGTATTGGACGTTAGGCTCCCCACCCCCACCGATGAGGAGCCCAACGTGCTTCCGGACGCCTCCGGCGAACCAAAACCGGCGTCGTTGTCCGCCTGATAGCTGTGCGTCGAACGTGAATTGCCCGCAAAACTGAAGGTAAAGCTGCCGGTGCTTAAATTGGTGATCACCAACGCGCTCGGGTCGACAAAACGCGTCGCCGTGGACAACATAGAGCTGTAGTCGGTCTTAACTCCGGCGCCATTTTGGGCTCTCACGCGCACATAGTAGGTCGTCCCGTCGCTCAAGCCCGTCAACGTCGTCGTCTGCGCCGTCAGGTTGGCCGTCGCTTTGCCGGCCATCGAACTTTCGGTCGCAAATTCTAGATCATAGAGCGTACCCGTGGGGTTGGTGTTGGCATCCCAACTCACGCTGACGCTGCCAGTGCTCACTCCCGTCACGCTCAAGGCCGCCGGCGCCGCCGCCAACGTGATCGTGCTCGCCCCCGCCACAAAACTATTGAAGCCTCCATCCCGGTTGATGGATCGCACCCGCGTATAATAGGTGGCGTTTGCCGCCAGCCCTCCCACCGTCGCGCTCGCACTCAAGCCTCCGGCCGCCAAGGATCCCGACCCCGCCATGCTGCTGTAGTCCGAGTTGCCGTGCAGCTCATAGGTATAGGTCGTACCCGCGACACTCGTCCACGCAAACTCCACCGTCGTGCTTCCCACAGAAACGATCGTCGCCGCGCCCGCAGTCTGCGCCGGCGTCGCAGTAGAAACCATCACCCAACCGTTGGGGGACCCATCATGGTTTTGCGACCGCACGCGCACGTAGTACGTCGTGTTCGGCGTTAGGCTCCCGGCGACGACCGTCGCTGAGCCCATCGCGCTGCCGGAAGCTTCAGGTGAGCCAAAGCCTGAATCCTCATCCACCTGATAACTGTGCGTGGAACGTGAATTTCCCGTATAGCTAAAGGTAAAGCCCCCGATCCCCAAAGCGCTGATCGCCGGCGCGCTCGGGTCGGCGAAGCGCGTCGCGGTAGAGACGATGGAAGTGTGGTCCGTGTACACGCCGGAACCGTTTCTTGCCCGAACGCGCGCATAATAATATGTCCCATCGCTAAGGCCCGAAAGGGTCGTCGTTTGCGCCGTCAAACTAACAGTCGCGGCGCCGCTCATGGAACTTGCGGCGGCATAATCCAACTCATAGAGCGTCCCATCGGGGTTGGTGTTGGCCTGCCAGTTCAAGCTGACGCTGCCCGTGCTCACCCCCGTCACCGTCAAAGATATCGGCGCCGCCGCCAAGGTGATCGTGCTCGCCCCCGTCACAAAGGTATTCCCGCTGCCGTCTACATTGACCGACCTCACCCGCGCATAATAGGTAGTGTTGGGCGTCAATCCCCCCAGCGCCGCGCTCACACCGGCCGCGACGGCCACCGCGCTCCCGGAAGCCGCCAAGCTCGTAAAGGCGCTGTTTCCATGGAGCTCATACGTGTAGGTGGTCCCCGAAACGCTTGCCCACCCAATCCCCACCGTCGTGCTCCCCACGGAGACGATCGTCGCCACGCCGGGATCTTGAACGCGGGTCCTGGTGGAAACCTCCACCCAAGTGTTGCCGGTTCCATCGTGGTTGAGCGACCTGATCCTGACATAATAGGTCGTGTTGGCCGACAAAGCCCCCACCACTACCGTCGAGGATCCCAGGACGCTGCCCGTCGCGGCCGGCGAACTGAAATCGGCGCCATCATCCGTCTGATAAACATGCGTGGAAGCGCCATGCCCCGTATAGCTGAAAGTCAGGCTCTGACTGCTGACAGAGAGGATGGTCAGGAGTGTGGGAATGGGCGCAGGTGTCGCCGTGCTCAAAACCGCGCTGAAAGCGCTTCTGGTCCCGTCGTCGCCGATCGCCCTTACCCGCACATAATACGTCGTATTGACAAGCAGTTCAGTAATGACGGTTGCCTCTCCGCTCGTGCCATTTTGGATTGCGACAGTGCCGAAGTCGCTCCGCAACGAAAGTTGGGCGGAATACTGGGTGGGCGATTTATTACTGTCGATCGTCCAATTGTAACCAAAGGAAGACTGTGCGTTTCCGGCAACGCCTTCGGTCGCCAAGTTGGTAATCGGCGCGCTGCCGTAACCCGGCGTCACAGGTATGGTAATTGTGCTGACCGTGTTTCCGAAAATCGAAGCCCCGTTGGACGACAACACGCGCGCTCGGAAAGAATAGCTCTTATTGCCGAGCAGCGATGCAAACGTCGTCGATAAATTGCGCGTCTGGCTCGAGACGAGAACGGCGCCCCCATCCAAAATCTGCGCTTCATAAAGCGTGCCCGCTTTATTGCCGTTGTCGGTCCAAGAGAAGGTGACCTGCGTTCCCGCGTTGCCGGATAGCGCCGGGACGGCGTCTCCCGGCGGCACAGGCACCGTGCCCGTTGTCAACGTAGTGCTGTAGGCCGAGTCCGTTCCTCCAAACCCAATCGCCTTCACCCGCACATAATACGTCGTATCCGCCTGCAAACTGCCGAACGTCGCCGCGCTGCTGGTCGTGCGCGTGGAGGCCGCCAGCGTCCCGAACGTGTCCGAAGAAATCTCCGCGGCGAACATCGTCCCGGCTGGATTCGCGTTCGCGTTCCAGCTTATGTTGACGCTGCCCGTGCTCACCCCCGTCACGCTCAAGGCCGCCGGCGCCGCCGCCAAGGTGATCGTGCTCGCTCCCGCCACAAAGCCATTTCGGCTGCCGTCCAAATTCACCGACCTCACCCGCGTATAATAGGTTGTGTTCGGCGTCAGCCCTCCCGCCGTCACATCAACCACGACTCCCGCCCCCACCACGCTCCCCGAAGCCGC
>JACQRQ010000285.1 GCA_016206405.1 Elusimicrobiota bacterium
AATATGGGTGGTGTGATGCGCCTCGAGGACCAGGGCGCGCTTCTGCATCTCGGCGATCCACTCTTCGGAGAGCTTGGCCGCCTCCAGAAAGCCGCGCGCCCGCTCGATCTTGGTCAGGCTGGCGGTGACGGCATTGGTGATGTTGAACTTGGGCGAAAAAATCATTCGTGATAGCGCTCCTCGCGCTCCCCTGCGACTACCTTGGTCATGCGCGCCTACAGGGCGGCCGGAACTGCCGCTTCTCCTCTTCGGAAGACTCCGAAAGCAAAGAGAGGGATTTGAACATCAACAGAGTCATTCAGCTTAGACGGCAATTCTACCAATTTGGGGACAATATAAACTTTTCATTCAAGCTCACTCTGCATCGGACAATTCTCGGCCTTGCGCGGGGGCTTCTTATTTTAAAGAATAGATGGCGATGGACGCGGCGCTTAGCTACTTGAACGTCACCAAAGTTTACAGCCGGTCCCATTTGGGGCGGCGGTATGACACGCTTGGCTTGTCGGAGCTGACTCTGGAGGTCCGCGCGGGAGAGATTCTCGGGCTTCTGGGGCTCAACGGCAGCGGAAAAACCACCAGCATCAAGCTGGCTCTGGGGCTGCTGACGCCTTCTCTGGGAGAGGTCCGGATTTTCGGCAAGCGGCCTCAGGAAGACGGGACTCTCAAGGACGTCGGCTTCTTGCCGGAGCTGCCGTACTTCTACCCTAATTTGTCCCCGGCGGAAGCCCTGAGATTCTACGGGCGGCTTTCGGGCCTTCGGGGCGGCGACCTTGAAAAGCAGATCGGAGTCGTGCTGGAGCGGGTGGGGCTGGAGCCCCAGCGCAAGAAAAAGTTGGGGGAATTCTCGAAGGGCATGCTGCAGAAGCTGGGCCTCGCCCAAGCCGTGCTTCACCGTCCCAAAATACTGTTTTTGGACGAGCCCGTGAGCGGGCTCGACCCCGTGGCGATCCGGGACATCCGCGAGCTGCTGAGCCAGTTGAGCCGGGAGGGCTGCACCTTGTTTTTGTCGTCTCACAGCATCTCCGAGGTGGAGCGCCTGTGCCACCGCGTCGCCATTTTGGTGCGGGGCAGGCTGGCCCGCCTCGTGGAGTCGGCGGAATGGGAGAAGGCGCCGGGCAGGCTGGAGCAGATCTTTATCGAAACGGTGGCAAAGTAAATGGGAAAAGTGCTCAGTGCTCAGCGGTTCTTTCTGTCACTTTACCACTTTACCACTCTATCACTTACCACGTTAGCGTTAAAAAGATGATCATCTGGACCATCGCTAAAAACAGTTGGGTGGATCAACTCCGCAACCGCTTTTATTATCTCATCATTCTTTTCGGCGGCGTGCTTCTCTACGTTTCCCTGCTGGTGGGCGTTTTGGCCGTGGAGCAGGAGCTCCGCGTCCTTCTGGATTTGGGCTTGGCGTTGATCGAGTTGCTGACCCTCATCGCCGCGATCTTCGTGACCACGACCTCCATCCTTCGGGAGATGGAGCGCAAAACGATTTACTTGATTTTGACCCGCCCCGTCAGCCGGCTTCAATATCTTTTGGGGCGGTTCTTCGGCCTCCTGATCTCAGTCGCCTGCGCTATGGCCTTGATGGGGCTCGTGCATTTGTCGGTTTTGCTGGCCAAAGGCTGGAAATTCGACCTTTTCTACCCGTTGGTTCTATTTTATTCGCTGCTGAAGGTATGGCTGATTTGCTCCCTATCGATGCTCCTGGCGCTGTACGCCTCGTCCACGCTGACGGCGATGTCCATCACCTTAATTTTGTGGCTGTTGGGCCATTTCGGGCATGAAATCGCCTTCTTGGTCAAGAAATCCGCGGGAATAAAAGCGGCGCTCCTTCAAACGGTCTCCTACATCATGCCCAACATGACTCTTTTCAATCTTCGGGAAGTGTGGCAGCACCCCGATTTCGTCTTCAGTTGGAGCGTCTTCGGGGCGTCCGTGGCCTACGCGCTTTTGTACTCCTCGGCGTGCCTGTTTTTGTCCCAGCGCTTGTTCAACTCCAAAGAGTTATGACGGCCTGGATTGGAAACTTCGCCGCGGCGGCGCTGTTCCTGGGCCTATTGGGCATGGGCTCGGAGAGGCTCGTTTTTTGGCCTTTTCCCAGCCTCGACAAAATCGAGGTGCCCGCTTCCGAAGCCGCTTTGAGCCTCGTCAGCTTGAGCCTCGGGACGCGCCGCATCGGCGCGGATCTGCTGTTCATCCGGATGCTGCAGTATTACGGCACTCCGGAATTTCTTGAGGAGAAGGAGGAGGGGGGCCGGGCGGGCGAACACGAACACCACGACGCAGACTTCGGCGGCGGCGTCTACGCCGAGCTTTATCCCAGGGCGCAGCGGATTCTGTCCATGGACCCGAGTTTCCGCTACGCCGTGCTGTACGCCGCCACGGCACTGGCCTTCAATCTGGGGCGTCCGGAAGAGGCGACAGCGCTGCTGCGCTCCGCCTTGGACAAAGACCCGCGCTATTGGCGCTACCACTACCATTTGGCGGCCATCGCCTATCAAGAATCGAGGGAATTCGGAAAGCTGGCGGGGATTCTGGCCAAAATCGTGGATGAAGAGCGGGAGACTCCCTCCATGCTCAAAAACATGCTGGCCGCCCTGTACGTCAAACTGGGCCGCCTCGAAGAAGCCCGGCGCGTCTATGAGATGATCCGCGACTCCTCGCAGGACCCCGATTACGTCCGTTTGGCCGAAAAGAAGCTGCTCCTGCTCGAACAAGCCGTCCCTTCTCAGCCCCGATAAGGCCGCTTTCAACGCTTTTTCCGCCGCGTTTTCCGCCTTCCTACGCGCTTCTTGAAATGTTTCTGTAATACCACTCTGTTAGTTTTCTAATACGAACATGGCCGCCCAACCTCGAAAGTGGCTGCTGGTCCTGCTTTTGGCGGGCAATTTGGCCCCGGCCGGTTTTTGCGGGTCCAACCCCGAATTGGAGCGGGATAGAAGGCGTTTTCCGGTGGGGCCGAGGCCGCAGGCGCTGATGCCTCCAGCCCGCCAATCTGGCTATCGCAGCCTCTCTTTACCCGCGGCTTCGGCGGGCCCGCGGTGGCAGGTGAGGGTGGACGAAAGGAGCGGGGCAGTGAGAGCCCTGGCGGGAGGGAAAACCCTTCCATCCGCCGGTGACCCGGAGCAAATCAGCCGGCGGTTTATTCTGGAGCACCGCGAACTGCTGAAAATCGACCCCGGCAGCCTGATTTTGGCCCAGTCGCTTTTTCAAAGCGGCGTCCACCATTTTCTCTACTCCCAAACTCACCAAGGGCTTCCGGTTGAATTCGCCCGGGTCAAGGTCCACGTGAGCGCGGCCGGGGAAGTCTTGGGGCTCCACACGACATATGAGCCCGGCATCGGGATTTCCGTTTCGGCGGTTTTTGACGAGCATCGGGCCTGGCAAAGCGTTTTGCGGGACGCCGGCGCCGCGGACCTCGCGCCGCCGGGAAAGCTGGTGGTGTTCCCGTCCCCGGTGGACGGCGCCGTGAGTCTGGCTTGGAAATTCGAGCTTTCCTCAAAGCAGGCCCAGGAACGGTGGCTCTATTACGTCGACGCGATGTCGGGAAAGGTCCTGTTCCGCCACGGCGATTTGAGATTCGCAACCTGCCAGGCCTCCGGGACCATCACCGCGCAGGTCTATCCGCTGAGTCCGGACGGCGGGCTTCAGACGGTGGCGATGCCGCATGAGACCGTTTGGGTCCGGGACGCGGTGACATCTCAGGACACGGACGCCGCGGGCCAGTTTTGCAGCTCCACGGCGGGAAAAATATTCAGCATGCTTCAAGGGCCGTATGCGGCGGTGCATCACGACGCCGTGCCCAATGTCTATTACGACAACGGCGGCGGCGTTTGGACCGGCTTCACGAGCGTGCTGCAGTCGTCGGTGCCCTATCCTAACGGAGCGGATCAAACCCTCACCGTCTCCGCGCCTTCGGCCGCGGCTTTGATGGTAAGGGCGCATTTTTCCTCCTTCGACGTGGGGGTGAACCACATCGATTTGGGCATTATCGACGACGATCAAGTCCGCGTGCTGGACGGCTCCGGCCGGACGATCGCGCAATACGTGGGCTCCTCCAAAGGGGCTTTTTTCACCGCCAGCGCGGTGGGCAGCGCTCTCAAGCTGCGCTTAGTGAGCAACGCGTCGGGCCAAGGCCTGGGCTACTCGGTCGACGTTTCCAGCTATTTTCAATTTTCCCTCCCGGCCGCCGTGTCGGACAACAACACCGCCAGCTTCACCTGGAGCGTCAACCCGGGAGATTCCTCCCGCCAGGAGGTCAATCTTTTTTACCACATCAATAAAATGCACGATTATATGGCTGGGCTCCCGGGCGGCTCCGGTCTGGCGATCAACAAGCCGGTCCTGGTCACGGCCCGGGCCGGAGCGGAGTTGGCGCTGGGCATCGCCAACGCCTTTTATGATCCGAGATCCGACAGCCTCTTTTTCGGCGACGCAGGGGGGCCTCAGGGCAATAAATCTTTCGCTTTGGACGCGACCGTGGTCCGGCACGAGTACACGCACTGGGTCATGGACAAGGTTTATCCTCTGCCCAATTTCGGCGAGGCGGGGGCAATTTCGGAGGGGATCTCCGATTATTTTTCGCTCTCCTCGCTCGGAATTTCCGAGTTGGGAGACTACAGCTTCGGCGGCGGGAGTTCCGGCAGCCGCCAGCTCAACTGCAGTCTGGGCTTGTGCGTCCAGTATCCAAACTATTGGAAAGGGGAGATCCATGACGACAGCTTGATGCTCTCCCAGGCGCTGTGGGAAGTGCGCATCGCTTTGGGACAAGCCAAGGCCGACCGGCTGGTGTTGGAAGCGCTGTATTACTTCCCGGACAGTTTTATTGATTTCATGGACGCGATGGTCTTGGTTGACGCGGCTATTTTCGCCGCTGCCGACGTCGCGACCATTCAAGCCAAATTCGCCGGCCACGGAATCAGCGCGGCCGGGACCGTGGGACAAGACGCTTTTGAGCCCAATAACGGCGTTTCCTCCGCGATTGACGTGTCTACCTACGCGAGCGTTTCGGGGAGCATCTATCCTCAGGGAGACGAGGACTATTACGCGCTTTCGGCGGGGCCGGGGCAGTTGACCGCCGAGCTCACTTTGCCGGCCAAGCCGGGAGCTTCGGGAGAGTACTTCAGCTATCTGATGATTCTCTATGACGGTCGTCGGACGCAATTGGTCGTCGCGGAGCCCAAGCTCGCCAGCGTGGATCTCGAAAGTAACGCGCTGACGGCTCAGTCTTCCCTGACGCTCAACTATACGCAAAGCGCGCCCGGCCGATTGTATCTTTTGGTCAGCGCCGCGGCATCAAACCACGGCTCCAACGGAATCACCCGTTCCACCCTCCCCTACCGGCTGAGCTTCCGCTATTCGCCTTTGGGCGTGGTGAGCGGGAGCCGGGTGCGGGCGAATTTCGACCAAGACCTATTTTCTTTTTCGGTGGACGTGGCCTCCTACACTTCGCAGGAATATGTCTTCGACCACGCGCTTTTGCGCGACCATGCCCTGACGCCGCTGCAGGCGACCGACACCGGTGTTTCCGGAAGTTTTTTGAGCGTTTCCGGGGTGGTGGTGAGCTCGAGCGGCAAAATTTCAGGAAACCTCCAACTCAATCCCGGCCTCGCCGCCAGGTATCCCGCGGCCGGAAGCGTCTATTTGGAAATCTTCGGAAAAAATGGCCTAGGCAATATCGTGTCGTTGGGGCTTTCCGCCGAGATGTCTCTGACCGCCCAAAAACCGGACCTCACGGCTTGGAACAACGTTTTTAATCCGCTCCACGGCGAGAAGGCGACGATCCAGTACAAGACCGTTCAGAGCGGTCAAGTGAGGCTCCGGCTTTACACCCTTTCAGGCAGGCTGGTGCGGACGCTGGTCAATGGGGAGCGCGGGGCGGGCAGCGCGGCCCTGGATTGGAACGGGCGCAATGAAAACGGCGAAGTCGTGGCGAGCGGGGTTTATCTGCTATCTATGGAGGCCCCGGGCCTGCGCCAGATAAAGAAAATCGTGGTGGTGAAATGAGGGGGGAAGTGCAGAGGGGCAAAGGGAACGAGTGGTAGAGTGATAGAGTGGTAAAGTGGCAGAAGGGCAAAGGGGCGAGTGGCGTGGGGGACAAGTGATAGAGTGGTATAGTGGTAAAGTGGTAAAGCGGGGCGGCGGCGTCCGTCGGCGGCCGGCCATTGTAGTTTCCTTATTGACTCTACCACTTTATCACTTTACCACTTTCTGCCTGCTCACTCTATCACTCTACCACTTTACCACTTTACCACTTTCTTGCGCCTCGTCGCCGGGCATAACCGCAGTGCCTATTCTTCAAATTCCGATCGGCTCGCGCGCCGCGGGCATTGCGGGCGCTTTTACCGGCGTGGCCGATGACGCCTTCGCCATGTATTATAATCCGGCGGGCCTCTCGCTTCTCAACTCGCAGGAGTCCACGGCGCAATATATCAAGGGCTTGGCGGATACGGCCATGGAGTTCGCCGGGTACGTCCATCCCCTGAGTTTTCCCGGCATATCGGAAAGAGGGCACGCTTCCGTCGCGGCGAGCGTGTTGTTCTCGCAAAACGGGAAAATCGAGATCAACCGCACCAATGCGGACGGATCTTTGCGCGATTCCCGGACCGTCAGCGCCGGCTCAGACCTCGTCGGCTCCCTGGGTTACGCGGAAAAAATGGGGGACGTGGACCTTTTTGGAACGCGTTTCTCTCTGCACGGCGGCTTTGCGGGAAAATACATCCAAACTTCGCTGGTGCAGACCTACAACGCTTCGGCTGCCGCTTTGGACGCCGGGCTATTGCTGAACTCGCGTCAGAAGGGACTTCGTTTCGGGGCTTCCGTGCTCAATATGGGCAAACCCGTTCGCTTCATCGAAAAGGCGGACCCTTTGCCGCTGATGCTCAAGGCCGGGGCTTCCTACCTCCATCAGATCGGCCGGGGCCAGAATCTCCGGCTTGTCTTGCAGGGCGATTATTTTTACTACGAAAAGCAGACCGAAGTCGCCGGAGGATTCGAGTACAGCTACGGCTACGAAAGGGAGGCAACGGTGGCCATCCGCGCCGGCTACAGGGGCCTCAACGACGTCGCCGGTTTGAGTTTTGGATTCGGCGTCCAGTATGAGATGATTCAAATGGACTACGCTTGGTCGCTGAGCCGCGACTTGTCCGATATGCACTTGGTGACGCTCACCTACCGCATCGGCGCAATACCCGAGAGCAAGAGGGGTTACCGCTTGGAATACCGGCTGAAGTCGCCGAGTCGCTCGCTGGAAGAGCCGACCCTGCGAAAGCCTCCCCGTCGAACCAAACCGCAGGCGCCCGGGAAAAAAGGAAAGACCTCGCCCCTCGTTCCGGGCTGGGACTAGCCCCCCGATTTATTGACACATTCCGGCCATTATGCAAGAATAGAATTTGCCTGTGGATGCTCCGGGTCGGAAGGGGAGAGACGGTATGAATTGGCGAAACCTTAGGCTTTGCGTGTTGCTGATGCTGGTGTCCGCGCTCTCGGCTTGCGGCGGAAAAACGCGCTTGAAGCTGGGCGAGGCCGCCGGCGGAGAAGTCGTGGAGGCGGTCGGGGAGACGATGGCCACGGACGATTTGCTGCAGGACAAAAAACGCGCCCTTGTGGAGGCTCAGAAGAAGGCCATCGAGATGGTGGTGGGGCTCGAGGTGCGGGCCAAGACCCGCGTGGAAAAAGCGGTCACTATCGAGCAGCATATTTTGGCCAAAACCCAGGGCTATATACAGAAATACGATTTGCTCGAGGAATGGCCCGAGCCTCCTTTTTACAAGGCCAAAATCCGGGCGTTGGT
Source organism: Elusimicrobiota bacterium (assembly GCA_016206405.1). Taxonomy (GTDB): domain Bacteria; phylum Elusimicrobiota; class Elusimicrobia; order O2-12-FULL-59-9; family O2-12-FULL-59-9; genus O2-12-FULL-59-9. The sequence continues at coordinate 7,790 of JACQRQ010000285.1, forward strand.
TTCCTACCGGCAGATTCATGAGGATTTGAACGCCCTTGGGCTTTTGGAGGAGCCGCAGGTGGGCAATCCCCGCGTGGCGGTACTTTTCGACGGCAGCCAGGGCTTCAGCGCGGCGGCTGACGCCTTCAGCCAGGCGCTTCTGGACCGGGGCTACCGCGTCGTGGAGCGCAGCCGGGAGTTCTCCGCCTTGGCCAAGAAGGTGGCCGAGCAGGTGAGCGCCGGCGACACGTCCGAATTAAGCGATTTGGCAGGAAAAATGGACGCCGAGGTGTTGGTCTTTGGAGAGTCCAAGGCCGAATTTGTGGAAATGAAGGAGTTGGGAGGCATGATTTCCTCCCGCGCGGCTCTGACGGCCAAAGCCTACAAGGCCAATTCCCGGGAATTGCTTCTGACGGTGCACAAGCTGGCGGGAGGCATCGACGTTTTGAAGGAGGCGGCCGCGTTGAAATCCCATGGAAGCGTGGGGGCGCAAGCGGGCGCGGAGATGGCCACGCGCTTGGCCGCGGAGCTTTCGCGCCGAGCCTCCGTGGCCCTGACCGTCGATGGCGTGCCGTCCCTCAATGATCTGTCCGAATTTCAGAAAACCCTTTCGGCCGTGGCCGGGGTCGGCGACATTTACGTCCGCTCCTACGGCCAGGGGCGCGCCAAGATGGACGTGCGTGTGCTCAGCGTGTCCACCAAGGATATCGCGGGCGGGCTGGAGAAATCGCTGGGGGCGCGTGTGGATCTTTTGACGGCCGATTCATTGTCGCTCACTTTGCCGCAGCGATGACCTCCCATGCGCGCCTATCGCATCTCGCTTTGCTTGTCTTGCTGTGCTGCGCTTGGGCGGCGGGATGCGGCGCCGCGCCCGTGAAAAAGGACGATGAAGGGCCGCGCCACGGCTGGATTTCGGGACGCGGCCACTTGGAGATAATGCGAAACAAGGAGAATAAATCATGAAAAAAGTTGCATTTTTGACGGCGGCGGCCATGGTCCTTGCGGTCGCCGGCTGCGGCGGCGCCAAAAGCGTCGTCAAAAAAGGGGAAATCGAGCGCAGCATCGACCAGCAGACCGACCGCGGCCGCTATTTTGAGGTCATCGGCATCGGTGGAGCGGATCCCAGCCTGACCAATAAAACGCAGCGCATGAGCCTTTCGCGGGACGCCGCCATCGTCAAGGCCCAATTCGAGCTATTGACCATCATCCGGGGCGTGGAGGTGGAGGGCGGCATCAAGATCGTGGACGCGTTGTCGAAGGACTCCACGCTGGAAGCCCGGCTCGATGAGGTCATCAAGGGCGCCGAGCCGGTCAAGACGGATTGGACCAGCGACGACGGCTGCGTGGTCACTCTCAGGCTCGACAAGAGCAAAGTCGAAGAGATCGTCGGCAAAAAGGTCAAATGACGCGTTCCCGGATTAAAGACATCCGGTATTGGGCGCTTTGCGCGGGGCTGTTGTGGCCGGCTGCCTGCGCCTCCCGGCAAACGGTGCGCATCTCCCAGACCGTTTCCGCGGCGCCCACCGAGCGCGTGGAATCGAAATTTGCCGGCCCCAAGCGGCGCATCGGCGTCGTGGAGTTCGACAATAAAACCGCCTACGGGAAAAACCGCCTGGGAGGCGCCGCCGCCGATATATTGGTCACGGAGCTTTCCAAGACCGGCAAATTCATCATCATCGAGCGCGACAAAATCGGCAGGGTTTTGGAGGAGCAAAAGCTGGGCGCCACGGGGGCCGTGGAGGCCAACACCGCGGCGGACATCGGCAAAATCCTGGGATTAAACGCCGTCGTGATCGGGGCCGTGTCGAATTTCGGCGTCGAAACCACGGGCGGAGACTATCTTCTCGGCCAATCCAAGCGGCAAACGGCGACCGCGGTCGTGGACGTGCGGGTGGTGGAGGCTCAGACGGGCCAGGTTCTTTACGCGGACTCCGGAAAGGGGGAGGCGAAAAGCTCCACCGCGCAGGTGCTGGGCATGGGCACCCGCGGCGGCTACAATGAGCTCATCGAGGGCGACGCGCTGCGCGCGGCCATCGCGCAGTTGGTCGTCAATATCGCCTCCCAGATCAACCGCAAGGCGTGGTCCTGCCGCGTGGCGGACGTGGACCGGGAAACGGTGTATTTGGACGCCGGCCTTCTCTCCGGCTTGGAGTTGGAGCAGAAGCTCGCCGTCTACCACCTGGGGCGCGAGATCCGCAGCCCCTCCACGGGGATGGCCATCGGCCGCACGGAAGAAAAGATCGCCGAAGTGAAAATCACCGGATTTTTCGGCGAGGACGGGGCCAAGGCCGCCTTGCTTTGGGGCGCCGCTCCTTCCGTCGGGGATTTGGTGAAGTTGGAAAATAATTGAGTTTCCTGTTAGACTTATGGTATGGCGTCCGAGGTGCTGGTATTAAACCGGGATTTTTACGCGATCAACGTGGTTCCCTGGCAGAGGGCCC
>JACQRQ010000290.1 GCA_016206405.1 Elusimicrobiota bacterium
GATGAATTTCTGGAAGAGGTGCGGGGCATGCCGCACAAAAACCTAGCGCTGGAGCTCCTTAAAAAACTTTTAAACGACGAACTCAAGGCGCGCTCCGAAAAGTTCCTCGTCCAATCGCGCTCATTCAAGGAAATGCTGGAGGAAACCATCCGCAAGTACCACAACCGCGCCATTGAAGCCGCTCAAGTGATCGAGGAACTGATACGTTTGGCCAAGGAGATGCGGGAGGCGCATCGACGGGGAGAAAACCTCGGGTTGACCGAGGAGGAATTGGCTTTTTACGACGCCCTGGAAACGAACGACAGCGCCGTTAAGGTTTTGGGCGATGAGACTCTGCGCGCCATCGCCCGCGAGGTCGTGAAGGCGGTGAAGAACAACATTTCCATTGATTGGGCCATCAAGGAGAGCGTGCGCGCCAAAATGCGGGTGATGGTCAAGAGCGTTTTAAGAAAATACGGCTACCCGCCCGATAAGCAGGAAAAAGCCACCAAAACCGTCCTAGAGCAAGCCGAACTCATCTGCAAGGAGTGGGCGGGATGAAATTTGCGCAAGAAAGGAATTAGCTTCTCCCGATTTGGGCCGTTCATGGCGAATACGCGGGTTACCTGAAGAGATGGGGAGGAAAGTGTAATGCTGCGACTGCAGCCAAATCTAGGAAGAACCCGAACGAAAAGGGCAAAGCGACATGAAGTAATCCCGGCCTTGCTCGCTTCATATTAAACCAGCGCATGAATAGCGGAAAAACCGCAAGCGATACCAAGAACGAAGCGGCACCCATGCTGGACCTAATGTTCGCGAATGACCAACTCAGAGGATCAAAGGTAGTGCCCTGCCGCGCAACAATTCCACTGGCGATGAGACACCACGCTGAAAGCTCCCAGGAAATCCCACGGCGATCAAGGTGATTTTTGGGCGTAGCGCGCGTTCTTCCCAGGACCGCGGGGTCTGGAAAAAAGCCGAGGTCCAACCAATCCAATAAAAATTGCATCATCCACTTCTCCCTACCGCTTTTCTACGGCGCACGAATTGAATGAAATCTTTTTCTTCGAGAATTTCACGTAAGGAATTTCCACTCTGAAATAACGCATCCAATGCCGGTGTAACATCCTCTGCCGGGATTGCATCAAATGGAGCGAACACTGAGCGTGCGAGCTTTCTTCTTAGAAGAATCTCCGCAAGCGACGGCGCCAACCTTTGACCACGCGCCGCAGCACAAGTAACTAGGATAATAGTGCGTCTTGGCTCACCCTTCGGAACGATGCGATCAATTTCATCGAATGATACGCTCCCGCCTCCGGGGAAATAGATTCGCCGATCCTTATTATGTGCAAAGAGAAGCAGCAAATCCTTCCCTCCAGCATCCGCCAGAGCCGAAACAAATTCGGCAGGTGAAGAGTCCACAAGCTCGGCGCCGAAAACCGAGTAGCGCAGGTCTAGATGATTGCGAATCTTCATCCAGGTGCCCGAACGATCCAGTCCGAGCCCCATTTGGAAAAGCTCCCATTGTGACTTCAGGAAGCTCCGAGCTCTTGGGAGGGCATCGATAACTCTTATATTACGAGGGTTGATGGGAACGGACGCCTCAGCTACCAATTGAGTCATCATTGATAGCGTGGGACTCTCTTCACGAGGGGCCCACCGGATGATCTTGCCGCCCTGACGACGCATCCTTTTGATCCATGCCGAAGGCAGAGGAGCACCCACAAGGAAGATCAGTTCGTTGTTCTGTGCGGCGGCAAGAAAACGATCAAGGAGCAAATCATCAGGAGACACGCCATTGGGATAGATCGGCACGTTTTTCCATTCGGCCAGTCTCGACCCAACTGCACCAAAGAGGACCGTGAAGTACTCATACTTGAGGGTTGGGCGAGTCCACGGACGAGAAACCACAATCCACGCTGCTGGAGCCGGCGACCAATGCTGCGGCTGGAAGGTCATGGGAAGGGGATCAAAAGCCTCGATGGGTGGATTGGGTTCACCCCCCGATCTGAAGCCACCCACATTCGCGCCGCCGAAGACGGTCATTGCCAGGGGGGAATTGTGCGTTCCGGCAGGGAGTGCGATCGTTTGCGGTTCCGCGAGGGGGATGAACGGGGCTAGAAGTGTCAGTAATACTGAGAAACTATGCATGGAATTCACGGGCGTTTCCGGCTTAAGTGCACGCGCCTTCCCTAGAAGTTTAGCGCCTGAGACTCTCCAAGTCAATGGGACTAGCGGCTCATTGTGGACATGGCGTGGAGTTTCCTACCCGCCACATCCCATTAGTGACCCGATGAGACAGGGAGGGGCGCTCTAGGAATCGGACCCCTCCCCACGGATTCCGTATTGGGAGAGTGCGCCGCACCCTCCCCTGCGCCATTTTTCGAAACATGCACCTTCGGTGCGCCCAGTGCCAACACGCTGGGAGTCTCTGACTCCTCGGTGGGTATCCGATGATCCACCAAGGATGCCGGGAGCTCTGCGACTGGCCGGAAGGCGCCCCGGGACAGGTCCCGATGCTTCAATAAAGGATAATCGTAGGTGCCTTAGGACCCAGGACCCTCTAGGACTTAAGACCTGCTTTCGCATGGGCCGTAGGACTCATGTGGGGTGGCGGCCGTATGCGGTAAAATACAAGTCAGTTCGGCCGTTCTATGGAGGTATATAAGGATGAATAAGAGCAGAGTTTCCACATTTTGGATGTTTTTTGCGGGGTTGGCGCTTTTCCTGGGTCTTTGCCAGGGGGCTTCCGCTCGGGTGATGGACCCGGAGCCGCGCGAGCGGAAAGCCGCCGTCGAACCGATCGAGGACGTCAACGTTGATTTCGACCAGGCGGACCCCATCGGCCAGCTTTTGGCCTCCCTCACCGCCAAGCCCAACGCCACCAACGAGGAGATCGTCACGGTTCTTATGAACGCCGTGACGCAGAGCCGGCGGCGCCAGTCCTCCGCCGAAAACACCGAGGTTGCCGACGCCAGAGCGAGGCTTTTGGAGGAGATCGGCAAGCGCCAGGATCCGCGCGTTTTCGGATTTTTGACGGCGCAGCTCAGCGATTTTTCAAACATATGGGGCGGGCCCATCTATCGGCCCGTGGCCGCGACCGCCGCCCAGGTGCTCGACCGCTACGATGCCGAGGCGGCCTTGCCGGTTTTCTTGAACCTGGTCCAAACGTCTAAGAACCAAGCCTTGAGGCGCGCGGTCATCGATATTTTAGCCGGCCGCCAGGACGAGGGGGCCAAAGCGGCGGTGCGGGAAATTTTAACGGCGGGTTCCGCGCGGGACAAAACCACGGTCGTGGAGGAGTGGTACCTGCAAATGGCGAGTTCGCAGACAAAAGCGGATCAAACCCGGACGTTGATTTCGCTTCTGCACTCCGAGACGGACCGCTCGCTGTTGAAAGCCATCGTGGACTTTTTGAGCCATCAATACAGGAACGCCGAGGCCAAGGACGCTCTCGTGGGCGTCATCCGGGTGAAGATCGCCGGCCACCCCCTTTATGGCTTGCGGGCCGAGGGCGCCGAGGGGCTCGCTTTTCTCGACGCGGTCGAAGCCATCCCCGACTTGGAGCGCTTAGCGAACGATCCCGATGACGCGGTGCATTTGGCGGCGCTCAAAGCCTTGCAGGACTTGGCCGGCGCCGACGACCCTTTTAAGAAGGAGCCGGATCCTAAATACTAACCCGAATTCTCCAGTTGGGGAATTCGCCCCGGGCGTCCTGTCATCGTCAATAAGACAATATGCGGCCAGCGCAAGCGCGGTTCCCGTGCCTTCGCCTTCGGGCGCGCGCGTCCGTTTTGGGAGGGGCGCGGTGAAAGCCCATTTTGAGCGCCTGACGGCGCTGCTCGACCTCGAGCATGCGGCCGAAATCGAGGACAACAAGCGGGCGCTGTACCGTTTTCCCGTCGCCGTGCGCGAATCTTTGGGCAAGACGGTGACCGGTCTTCTGGTCGAAAAAGAGGACCTCGGCGTCGGCGGCTACCCCCTCATCGTCCTTTACAAAAAGCGCGGCGCCGAGGAGCTCGCGCCCTTCCACGCCATGAACCAGGGGGACTTGGTCTCCCTCACTTTCCCGCCGGGCGGCGCCGTTCACCGCATGGACGGGACGCTTTACGACGTGGACGAATACCGCGTGTCGGTGGCCGTCAACGACGAGCCTCCCCGGCCGCTTCCCTCCGGGCTTTACCAAATCGACATTTTAGGCAGCGACGCGACCCACCGCCGCATGAAAAAAGCTTTGGCGACGGCGGCTCAGGCCAAGAACCGAAGATCGGCCGAACTCAGGGACATTTTTTTCGGACTGCGTCAGCCCTCCGCCCGCGAGAGCGAACCGGAGAATCTGATATTTTTCAACGACAAATTGAATTTGTACCAGAAACAGGCGGTGCGCCGCGCCCTTGAGGCCGAGGACGCGGCGCTTATTCACGGGCCGCCGGGCACGGGAAAGACGACGGTGCTCGTTGAAATCATCCGCCAGACGGCGGCGCGCGGCGGCCGGGTTTTGGCCTCGGCGCCCAGCAACATCGCCGTCGACAACATCCTCGAGAAATTGCTGGTTTCCGGCTTGAAAGTGGTGCGCCTCGGCCATCCGGCGCGCACTTTGGAGACGCTGCGCCACGCGACGCTTTCGGCGCAGATCGCGGAGCACGAGGAGCAGGAGACGGTGCAGGCCTTGAAAATGCACCGCGACCGGCTCTTGGAAAAATATTTTCACGCGGGCAAGCGGGCCCGGCATCTGTCCTGGGACGCGCAGGAAAATCTGCGCCGCGACGAAAAGCAGCTCCTAAAATCCGCGCAAAAAATCGAGCGTTCCCTGGAAAAAAAGATTTTAAACGAGGCCGACGTGACGTTCTTGACCCATGGCGGCATCGGCCGGCAGATCGGCAAGGGCGGCTTTGATCTGGTCGTCTTGGACGAGGCCTCGCAGGCCACCGAACCGCTTTCCTGGATTCCCATTCTCCAGGGCCAGAAGGCGGTTTTTGCCGGAGACCTCATGCAGCTTCCGCCGACGATCCATTCCAAGGAGGCGGCGGAGGGGCTGGGGCTGACGCTCTTCGGCAGGCTTCAAAAAATACTGCCGCAGCGTTTCCAGTCCATGCTCCGGATCCAATACCGGATGCACGAGACGATCATGGGTTTTTCCTCCAAGCAGTTCTACCACGACAAGCTCGAGGCGGATGAATCCGTGCGCCGGCACACGGCGGCCGGATTGCCGGGGGCGTTGGAGACCCCCTTGACCCGCTTCCCGCTGGCCTATATCGACACGGCCGGAACGGGCTACGAGGAGGAATGGAACGAGCTTTTGGAAAGCCGCGAAAACTCAGGCGAGGCC
>JACQRQ010000291.1 GCA_016206405.1 Elusimicrobiota bacterium
ACCAAGCCAAGAACACGGCGGGCTCCGATGGCAACGTGGAGGGGAGCGCGGCGACGGTGAGCTTTACTTACGACACGTCGTTGCCGACGGCGACGGTCACCAGCGCGGCGCACGGGTCGGTGAGGGCGTACGTGAACCTGGCGTCTGGGACGGTGAGCGACGCGGCGCCGGGGCAGGTCCAGAACGTGTGGCTGCATATAAAGGATAACAGGCAGGCGCCGCCGCTTTACTGGGACGGGGACAGTTGGGAGAACAACGCCTCGGCTTCAACGACGACGGCGGTGCATCCCAGTTCCTGGAGCTATGTGGGGCTGCCGAATTTCGCCAACGGGGGAGTTTACACGATGTGGGTGGAGGCGGAGGATATGGCGGGCAACCGGCAGGCGTTGTTCCAGACGGGCAACGGGTCGAGCGCGACGTTTACGGTGGATAAGGCATCGCCGAGCGTGACCTTTGTGCTGCCGCCCAACTCCAACTACATCGCGCCGGCGCTGGCGTCGATATCGGGGACGGTGGCGGACCCGAACTGGCCGGACAATTCCGGGATAGCGGATTCGGCGGGGAGCGTGGAGGTGCAGATACAGTATTTGGAGGGGAGCGCGACGTACTATTACGACAACGCGGGAACGTTTACGAGCGGGTTGAACGCCGGCAATTCGTGGTTCAACGCGAGCAATTACGGACAGGAGGGGCCGTCGTCGGGCAGTTGGAGGTATAACACGGGGGGTTTGGGCGGGGCGTGGATATCGGACAAGAACTACACGATACGGGTGAGGGCCAAGGACCAGGCGGCGCCGGTGGTCAACCAGTCGGACGCGTACGTGCTCAGCGATGTGTTTATCGACACGACGCCGCCGAGCTCTTTGGTGAGTTATCCTGGGCACAACACGTATGTGAGGGATTTGAGCGTGATCTCCGGGACGGCCAACGGGGACAGCGCGGGGCTGGGGACGGGCGGGGTGGGGGTTCGGATACGCGACAGCATGGGCGATGGTTTTGGCGGCAACGACACGTACTGGAACGGGAGTGCGTTTGAGACGGTATTGAGTTCGGTGGCGGTGACGCCAGCGGGAGGTCCGCAGGGGACGCTCAATTGGAGCTACAGCGTGCCCTTTACGCCGGTGTCGGGCAGGCAATATCAAGTGACTTCGATTGCGCAGGACCGTGCGGGGAACGTGCAGGCTGCGACGTCGACCAACACGTTTACGTATGACAACACGTTATCGACGGTGGCGGTGGGCGTGCCGGCGGACAATGCCTTGCATGGACCTAGCGCCGCCTATGACGCGGCCAAGCCCCTGCCTTTGGTGACGGGAACGTCGAACGACGCGACTGCCGGAGTCAAGCGCGTTGAAGTCCAGATCGAAAATTTGACTGATTCCACCAAGTGGGACGGAGATAGTTGGGAAGTGTCGGTTTCCAGTTATTTGGCGGCGGCAGGAACCAATCCCTGGAGCCTGGCGGCGCCGGCGCCGGATTGGCTCGGCCAGAAACAGTATCAGTTGACGGCACGGGCTTTCGATTTCGCAGAAAACGTATCCACCGGTTCGGCCATAAAATTTAAGTACGATTCCAGCGCGCCAGTGGCGGGATTGCAGGCTCCCGATGCCGCCTATGAAAATTACCTCCCCACGCTGAGCGGCACGGCGACGGAAACGGCGTTGACCGGACCGCGCTCCAAGATTCTCAAGGTGCAGGTATCCATTCAGGATGACCCTTCCGCGCCGGGGAATTTCTGGAGCGGAAGCGCGTTTTCCGTCAACGATTTGGCCAGCTCCTGGCTGGATGCCACAGGTTACCAGTCCCCGGGAATACCTCCGGACGTGGACAGCGTCAACGAGTGGCGATATACGGGCTCCACGCCCAGTTGGGTGAACGGCAAGACATACGCCGTCCGCTCGAGGGCCGTGGATCAATCCGGCAACCTATCCGTGATTTCCTCCTTTACATTCACCTTCGACGTGTCCGCGCCGACGACGACCGTCACACTGCCGGGCGCGGGCGACTACCAACAGGATTTGCCTCGGATCACGGGAAGCATTTCCGATGTCGTTTCGGGAGTGTCGACCGTGGAAGTGGCCGTCAAAAACTCCATCAACCAGTTCTGGGACGGCGGCGGATTTTCTCAAACGTATGACCAGCTTGGAGCCGTAAACGCTTGGAGGACGGCTTCGGTTCATGCCAGCAGCTTCAGTCTTGCCGACGCCAATCTGGACGCGAATTTCGACGGCCTCACCAGTCCCAAACAATTTACCGTCTTTGCGCGCGGCAAGGACGCGGCGGGAAACCGGAATCGGGGGGACGAGGAGCCGGGCGGGGGCTTCGTGTTTAATATTGATCATCATCCGCCCGTATCCGTCACCACCTATCCGGTCGCCAATTCGGGCGTCAGCGGCCTCGCGGTTCCCATCGCCGGCACGGTCGCCGATCAAACCGGCGGCGCGGGAGTCAATCAGGTTCAAATCAAGCTGCGCCGCTTCGACAACGTCGGCAATCTCCGCCATTGGGACGGCCAAGGAACCTGGCAGGTCGCGGATCAAGGCTTCAATTTGCCGACGACTTTGGCAGGGTCGGCGTGGACAAGCCAAGACGCTTCTTTGTCCCAAGCGGCGTTCAATGACGGTTATCGCTATGAGGCCATCACGCAGGGGCGCGACAATGCAGTTCCGGCCAATTATGAGATGATCTTTGCGACCGCAGCTTTCATCTTCGACCGGTCGACCCCGACGGTGAGCCTGAGCACGCCGATGGCCAACAGCTATTTCAAGGCTCTCACCTTGGCGTCGGGAAGCTTTGCCGAAGTCGTGACTGGCGGCAATATCCCCTCCGGCGTGGACCAAGTCGCCGTCGAAATCCTGGATATCACCGGCGATGCGCTGGCTAACGGCGCCTCGTGGTGGAATCTCAACAGCGCTTCCTGGCAATCGAACGAGACATCAACCGCCGCCGTCCTCTACGCCAGCACATGGACTTCTTCAGGCGTTCCCGCCTGGGGCCGCGGACGTCCCGATGCCGAGACCCGCAGCTACCGCATCCGCGCGCGCTCACGCGACTTGGCGGGCAACGCGGGCAATTTCAGCGCCGTGGCCTCCAGCGCCACCTATGACGTCCAAGAGCCGACCACGACGGTCAGCTCCCCGGCCGACGGGTCGAGCCCCCTCTCGCTCAACAGCATTGCCGGCACGGCGGGGGACAACGCCAGCGGCGTCCAGCTTATCTTGATTTCCATACAGCAGGACAGCGCGGGTAATTCGCCGCACGCCGATAATGGGAAGTATTGGAACAACACCGCTCAAGCGTGGCAGGGCGCCGCGTCTTGGTGGCCTGTGGACAGTTTTAACTCCGGAACAGGCAACTGGACGGCGATTTCGACCGCGGTGGCGCCGACCCTGCTGCCCCAGTTCTATTACATTATTCGCTCCAGCGCGACCGATACCGCCGGCAACGCCCAGGCCGTATCTTACGCCTCCAGATTCCGTTTTTCGCCCCCCAATTCCCAAACCGGCATCTTGACGCCGGTAAATTTAGCCGTTTATAAAAACTTGACCGCCATTTCAGGCACAGCCAACGTGAACACCAGTTCGGTGACTCTCGAAGTTCGGTCCTCATCAAACGGATACTATTGGAACTTCAACAGCCTTTCATGGCAACTGGCGTCCCTCACGACCGGGCCTATCATCCCATCGGCAGGCGCGTGGAATTTTGGCGCCAATTTGCCGCCGATGGTGGATGGAACCAGCTACACCGTCCGGTCCATCGGTTATAACTCCTATGCCGTCGCCGAGCCCTCTCCCCCGGCGTCGACTTATCAAGTGGATGTTTTGGAGCCTGATTCCGGCATTAATTTCCCAAACCAGAGCTTTCATAACTCGATTGCCGACATCCACGGCACCGCCTCAGACCCTCTGACCGGCGTTATCGCTTCAGGCGTCGATGCGGCGAAGCTGGCCGTGCAGATTCAGGCCAACACCGGGGCTAACGCCGGAAAGTATTGGGATCAAGCCGCGCAGAACTGGATCGCGGATGCGACCAAATTCAACGCCGCCCCGTATTATGTGGCCGGAAGCTCTTGGGAGTTTATGTCGTCCGTCGGCACGAAGACTTGGGTCGACGGCGTCAACTATACCGTGCGGGCCCGGGCGACCGATAAAGGCTTGAACACCGCCGCGGCCGATGGCAACGTCGAAACCTCTCTGCCGTTCGTCACATTTACCTATGACACCTCCATTCCGACGGCCACGATCTCGAGCCAAGTTGATTCCAAGGTTTATTCCGCGCTTTCAATCGCTTCTGGGACGGTGGCCGACAGCGCTCCGGGCGTCTTAAATCGAGTGCGGATCAATATCAAGGATAACCGGCAAAATCCACTTTTGTATTGGGACGGCGGCAACTGGCAGACCAGCAACACTCCGCCGACGGCGTCGCTGCATCAAACATCCTGGACGTTTACGGCGCTGCCGGACTTCGCCGACACGGGCTCTTATACGCTATGGGTCGAAGCGCAGGATAAGGCCGGAAATACCCAGGCCGTGTTTTCCGCCGCCAATAATTCCAGCATGACATTCACTAACGACGAAGCGGCTCCGGCCGTCACCTTCAACTTGCCGGGCGCAAGCGGGTACGTCACCAACTCTTTGCCCTCCATCTCCGGCACCGCGGAGGATCCCAATTATCCCTTGAACGCCGGCATCAACGGAGTTTCGAATATTCAGGTTAGGATCAAATATATTGAAGCCGGGACGACCTACTACTACAACAACGCCGGGGCGTTTTCCTCCAGCGGGCTGGATGAAAACAACGCTTGGTCCAACGCCAGCGTTTTCGCCGGGTATGGCCCCTCCAGCGGAACATGGCGCTACAATACCGGCGGGCTGGCCAATGCCTGGATCTCCGACAAGGCCTACACCATCAGCGCCAGGGCGGTCGACAACGCTTTGCCGGCCGGAACGCAATCTTCAGCGTTCAACTTATTCAGCGTCGTCATAGACACCACGCCGCCATCCTCAAAAGCAAGCGTTCCCGTCAATAACGCCATCGTTCGGAGCGTCCCGGCGATTTCCGGCACCGCCAACGGCGATTCAGGGGGAATTTCCGGCGGTTCAGGATCAAAGATCGAGGTTAAAATCATTGATTCTGTTGATAACGTGTTCGATGCCAACGACGCTTATTGGAACGGCGCCGCCTTCACGTTGAACTCGACCAACGTGGTGACGGCGACGCTCCTGGGAGGGCCCAACGGGCAGTTCAATTGGCAATATACGGCCGCGGTTCCGTATCAAAGCGGCCACAAGTATCAGGCGACCTCCATCTCCTATGATTTGGCCGGCAACATGGAGACGAAAACCTCCACGATCACCTTCACTTTCGACAATTCCGAGCCGCAGCTTGACGTCAGCTTCCCGGCGGCGGGCGGCTCCATCAAAGCGTTGTCGCAGATTTTGGGCACCGCCTCGGATGCTTACGGGGTCGTTTCAGCGTCGGTCTCAATACGGGAGGCGGTGTCGCAACTTTATTGGAGCGGCTCGACGTTCACTTCGACGCCCGAGTTGTGGTACAGCGCCAACCTCACCGGAGGCCCCGTCAATTACGTCTGGAACTATTCTTCGGCGACGCTCTCCCTGCAGGACCATACCCAATACCAAATCAATGTCCGCATTCAGGACGCCGCCGGCAATGTGGCGGTGCGGCCGACTTTGCTGTTGTTCACGCTGGATGCCACGCCGCCAGCCTCCAGCGTCGCAGCGCCCGCGGACGCCGTATTTGTCCGCCAATTGACGCAGATAACAGGAACTTCCAGCGACGCCGGGCCCTTCGCCTCAGGCGTCGGCGGCATCGAGACACGCATCCGGCGCAACAGCGACAACCAGTATTGGCAGCCGGGAAGCGGCTGGGGGCCGGAAGCGACGGGCTGGCTGGCAACGTCGGGCGCGCCTCAATGGAGCAAAACGACGGCCCTGCCGCCCGCCTCGGACAACGACGCGACCGGCCTGCTGACCGGCCGGACCTACAGCATTGGGTCGCGGGCTTTCGACGTCTCCGGCAACACGCAGACGGCAATTTCAGCCGGCCCCACCATCACCTTCGACTTGCAGGCGCCGCAAGTCAAGGTCGCGGTGACCGCCAACGACGTCGACGCGCCGGGCGCTAAATTTTATAATTCCATCGCTCAAATCACGGGAACGGCGACGGACAACTTCAATATCACCCAGGTGGAATACCGGATCAAAGACGAGGTGGGGGGATACTGGACGAGCGGGGCCGTTTTCGGCGGCAACAACGAGGCGTGGCACGTGGCCCAAGGCACTTCGGCGGCCGGTTCGGTCGTTTGGAGCACGACCAGCCTGCCAAGTTGGAACAATCAGGAGTTTACGCTCAGTATTCGGGCCCGGGATTCGGCCGGCAACAATTCCGCCGTTTATTCCACCAGCACTTTCAAGTTCGACGACGTCAGCCCCGTGTCCAGCGTCACCGTGCTCAACAATGGGGTGGTGGCCAATTCCTTGCAGACGATTTCCGGCACCGCCTACGACACCAACGGCGCCAGCCGGGTTCGCCTGCGCGTCAAAAACCTGGGTCCGAGCGCCTTCGCGGGAAAATACTTCACCGGAACCGGCACCGGGCCGGACAGTTGGGGAACGGACGCCAGCTTCTTCATCGATCAAAAAGCGCTGACCGGATCGCCGCCCAGCCAGGAGTGGAGCTACTCTCATGCCGCCATGATTTCGACCGGTCTTTGGACGACGGGAGACGCCTATGAGATCACCACCCAGGCGTTGGACGTCGCCACCAACCTGGAAATCGCCTACTCGACGCTGACCTTCACCTTCGACCGCCAGCCCCCCGTCGTGGCGGTGGTTTATCCGGCCAACGGCGGCTATTACCCATCGTCGGCTTTAAGTTTCAGCTCCGGAACCGTGACCGACGCTCCCGCCGGCGTCGCCAAAAACGTTGACTTGGACGCCAATTGGGGAACGCGCTTGAGCCTTCGGGAAGTGCAGACCGGCAAATATTACGACGTGGCGACTTCCACCTTCGACGCCACTATTGAGAAATTGCTTTTGACCGACACCACCGGATGGCTTCTCAATATCACCAATCCGAGCGCCAAGTTCACCAGCGGCTACCACTACCAGATCAAGGCGGTGGGGCGCGACAAGGTTGATAATTTTCAAAGCACCCAGGCGGCGACGCCGATTCAGTTTTTGATCGATGACCATCACACAACGGCCAATATCCTGACGCCCGGATCCAACGGCAGCGTGCAGTTCGACACCTTGGTGCTGGACGGCACCGCCCTAGACACCGACCCGGATGGGGGCGGCGGCAAGGCCGCATCCGGCATTGAGGCGGCAGCGGATATTTTGCTCTCCATCCGGCGCGATGAGTCGCCCTTGGACCCCAACACCCCCGGGAATGAGGATTTTTATTGGAACGGCAGCACCTGGGTCGTCAACACCGACGGCTTAAACGACATCCCGAGCGGCCGCTGGGTGACGGCCACCAGTTTCAACGCCGGAGGCGGGAGCTGGGTTTACAACACGCTTTCCAAAAACGTAAGCCCTTCCAACGCCTGGCTGCGCGGCCGGGACTACGTGGTGCGCGCCAGGGCGCGCGACCGGGCTGGAAATCTCTTAACCCCCGCCGATTCTCTGCCCCAGAGATACTTCACGGTGGCCGCCGAGGCGCAAAGTTTTGTGATCACGCTCAACGACCCTCCTCCATGGACGGCCGGGATCGCCAAAACCATCGCCGTCGAAGCCAGGGATGATTTAAATCAACTGGCGTCCAACTTCAACGGAACGGTCCATTTTGTCACCAATGACACGATCGAAGGATCTGCGGCGCCGGAGGCCGCGGGCAACGGACTGCCGGCCGATTACCAATTCACCACCGGAGCGGGTCAAGACAACGGGAGGCACACCTTCACAGCGGGCGTCATCTTGCGCGCCGCCGACAACAACCGCTCCATCCGCGCCCAGCAGGTGGGCAAAGAGGGCGTCAACGGAACGGTCGCCGGCATCAAGGTGGCCACGACCACGGCCGACCGGGTTTTGATTTTTGTCGCCGGAGATCAAGCCCCCGCTCCCGGAAACGTGACCACCCGGGGACGGACCGGCACGGTGGGCGTCAAGATGGCTGGAGAGACATTCAACGTCACGGTTCGGGTGACGGACCAGTATTACAACCTGGTCACTTCCAGCCAGCCGACGGTGACGGTCGCGACCGACGATCCTTACGACGCGGATCCGGGACAAGTCGCTTTGCTCAACGGCCAACAGACGCTGAGCGTCACTTTTGTCTCCAAAGGCGGCAATGTGACCTCGCCCTCAGACAACATTCCGCCCTACCGGCACGTCCTGGTCTCCGGCGCCGGCGCCCCGAGCGATAATTATAACCGGACGGATGATATTACGGTGAGCGCCAATCCGAACCTGACCAAGCGCTTGATTTTGCGCTATCCGGGAGAATCGCTGGATCCCGGCAACTCAGCGGCCGGCGGCAAGAATTCGAGCCAGGCGCCGGCTTTGCAGCAGGCTGGGTCCACCTTTACGGTCACCGCCTATGCCGCCGACAACTATTTCAATCCTTTCGACGCGGCCCAGTCCCAAGAGCCCCAGGTTTGGCTCATCACCTCCGATCCCTACGACGTGCATCCTTCCACCAAGATATTGACCGGCGGCGCCACCACTTTCGGCGTCAATATGGTGACGGCCGGGACCCGCACCGTCACGGCCACGGACGGCGCCGTCGGTTTCGTGGATTACACCCCCGATGTGGCGGGAGCTCGCGAGGCGACGGTGGCTCCGGCTGAGGAAATAAAACTTCAGATCCTGGCGCCCGGCGAGTCGCCGGCGCCCGGATCGCCCGGCGGAAAATCAAACGCCCCGAATTTGCTCACGGCCGGCGACACGGCTTATATCACGGTGAATTTGGTCGACCGCTTCTTCAACGTCGTGAATTCCACCAACGCTCTCAACACGGACGTGGTCAACCCGGAGGTCTCCCTGACATTGTCCGACACGCACGACCAGGACTGGTTCCCGGCCAATGATACGCCTCAGGTGCTTCAAAACGGATCCAAGAACTTTCCGGTTATTCCCGTCACCCGCAATGTGGGCGGCGGCTGGACTCTGAGCGCCGTAGACACCGGGGGCAATGGAACGGCCTACACCAACGCGACGCTGACCGGCGTGAAGGTCCAGCATGCGACGGCGGTCCGTCTGCAGATTTTGACGCCGGCATTCGGCGGAGGCGGCGAAGCGGCGGAGGAAGGGAAATATCCGAACGGCAAAATCAACTCTCCGGGACCGTTGAAGGCGGGCAGTAAAGCGCAATTGACGGTGCGTGCGGTTGACCAATTCTGGAATCTCGCCAAGACCGGCTCCGCGGACCGGCAGGTTAGGATTTTAAGCAACGATTCTTACGCGACCGTGCCGGCCGCGGCGTCGCTCAACCTGGGCGAGAAAATATTCGCGGCCACGGCCGGCGACGCTTTTACGGCGAAAGTCGCCACCTCGGGCTGGCTGTCCATCACCGCGGCGGATGATTCCGGCTACGCTCCGCTTTTGTCGTCGCAGACGGTCTCAGGCATCGACGTCAACGCGGGCGACGCCAACCGGCTGCAGGTTCTTCTGCTGGGATCGCCGGGCCAGACTCCGGAGCCCGGATCCTCCAAAGGATTTAAGGGAACGGCGCCGCAGGCGACGGCGGGCGTCTCCTTCAACGCCAAGGTGCGTTTAACGGACGCCCAATGGAATTTGATTCAATCGGGCGCCGCGATGCCGACCGTGCATCTGACCACCGCGGCCTCCGGCGACTACGCTTCGGTTCCGGCGGATAAACAACTCACGGCCGGCGAAGCGACCTTCGCTTTCAAGCTTTATAACGCGCGAAACGACGTCAGCCTCTTGGCCGACGACATCACCGAAACCTACTTAGACGGCGCTTCTTCCACCTTCACCGTCACGGCCAACGAGTCCGCCGTTCCCCAAATCATCGTGCTCCTCCCCTCGCAATCGCTCGCGTCCGGAAAGCCCGACGTCGCGCCTTCCGGCTTTTTCGGCTACGGGGGAAAGGCCGGCTCGCTCGAAAACCAAATCGCCGGCGTATCCTTTGAGGCGACGGCGGCCGCCGTGGACTCATATTACAATCTCTTATCGACGAACGCCGTGGTGACCATGACCCCCAACGACCCCTATGCCGATCCTCAAAGCAAGGCCCTAGCGGGAGGCACGACGACCTTCACCTTCGCTTTAAGAAAGGGAGAGTTGTCGAATGCGCGAATTTTCACGCCCTCTGCGCCGGGTTTCACCGGGAATTCCAGTTCCGGCTTCAATGTGCTGCATGGCAGCCTGGCCGACGCCAAACTCCAACTCCTGGTCGCCGGAGAGAGCTCCCTGCCCGGTTCTCCCACGGGCAAGTCGGGACAGCCCAACGGCGGCCAGCCGTTTACGGCCGGGGTTTCTTTCAACGCCAGCGTCAATCTGGTGGATGCTTTTTATAACCTGATCGACGAAGGACCGCCTTCGCCGGTTCGGCTTCAATTGAGCGACACCGATCCCAACACCTCCGATCCGGATCCAAATCCGGCGAGTTCCAGCTTTCAGCTTGCGGGAGGGCCGAGCGCCTCGCGAGACCATACTTTCCGCACGGCGACGGGCTCCGGCTGGAAGCTGCGGGCATCAACGGTGAGCACCGGCGGCTACCCGGCGGATGAATCGCCGCTTCTGAAAGTCAAAGCCGACGCCTCCGGAACGGGGGCTAGGCTGCAAGTCGTGCTTCCTGGCGAGGAAATCGCCCCCGGCAGCGTCGACGGCAAGACTGCGGCCTTTCCCGCCGCTCAAACCGCCGGCGTATCCTTCAGCCTGACGCTGCACACCGTCGATCAGAACTGGAACATCATTTTCGACACCAACGTCGTGGTGAGCCTGGGGGCTCCATTGGACCCGAATTCTTCCGGTCTTTCCGGCTCTTTCGTCCTTTCCGGCGGAACGCGGATCGTCAGCGATGTGGCGCTTTATAAGGCGCAAAATAACGTCGTTATCCAGTCCACGCATTCTTTCGGCGGCGATTCCGGCATCAATTACGGCGCGGCTCTGGGAAATCCGGCTGCGCGCGGCGTCAACGTCGGGGCCAACCAAGCGCGGAAGCTGCAGGTCTTGCTGCCCGATCAAAACGCGGTTCCCGGCAGCACCGGGGCGGGACAGAGCGGTCCTATCCAAAATCAGGTGGCGGGGCAGACTTTCTTCGTTACCGTGAAGGCCACCGATGATTACTGGAATATCCGCTCCGACACTTCGACGAATGTTCGGTTGTCGTCAACCGATCCCTATGCTCCCGCCAGCACCCAGACTCTGGTCGTGGGCACCACGGTGTTTTCCTATTTCGCTTATCGCGCCGGCGCGCAGAAGCTGACGGCCAAGGATGTCGGCGGCGGCGCTTTGGCCCTTTTCGAGACCAATCCCGTCACCGTCAATCCATCCAGCTTTGTGAAGCTTTTAACCTTGATGCCGGGGGAAATCTATGAGCCCGGCAAGCTGCCGCACAATACGGGCGCCGCCGGCGGACGTCTGGGAACTGCGGACAATTTGACGGCAGGAACGGCCTCGACTTTTTCGGTGCGGGGCGTGGACGCCTATTGGAACACCGTCAACGTCAGCCCGGATGTCACCATTACCCTGTCGGATCCCTACGCGGAGATTCCATCAAAACAGCCGTTGGAAGGCGGGGCGACGCAATTCGTCTTTGTTCCGGTCACGGGCGGAAGCCAAACGGTCAACGCGTCCGTCGGCGGGGTTAGCTCCAGCACTTCCAGCGTCTTTTTGGTGGCGCCGAACGATGCGGTGGCCTCCATCGGCCGCTTATTGGTTCTCCTTCCGGGCGAAACGCATGCCGCCGGCCGGGGAGGCTATGGGGCCGGCGGCTCTCCGGGCAACGAAACGGGCGGCAAGACGCCCTCCAGCGCGCCTTCGCCCCGGACAGCCGGGACGCCGTTTGCCGTCACGGTGATGCTGACCGACGGCAAATGGAACCTGATCCCGGTCAGCGGCCGGAACGTGACGCTCAGCAGCGACGATCCCAGCTCTTTAATCGGCGGTTTGGGCGCCCAGACCCTGCAATCCGGCGCCACGGTCTTTAACGTGACCCTTTATACGGCGGTCGTAGCCACCGGAACGGCCCGGAATTTCACCGCCACCGACGCGGGCCTGCCAAACCCCACCTACCGGACTCCAGCTCTTAAGCTGCTTCCGGGCGATGCCTCAGCCATCCGGCTCCTGGCGCCGGGGGTGCGGGAAGCGCCTGGCACCGCCGCCCGAAGGAGCGGAACGCCGACAGCGGCGATCGCGGGCGTCACGTTGGAAACGACAGTGCAAATGGTTGATAAGTGGGGCAACCGCGTCGCCTCTCAGACGACGGTCAACCTGGTCACGGACGATTCCTATGCCGCTCTGCCGGCAGCGGTGGCTCTGAGCAATACGGTCTCCGGCGGAGCGACCACCTTCCTTTTGACTTTAAGCCAGGCGCGGCCGAGCGCCGCCGCTTCGTATTCCGCCGCCGCGGTGACGGCCACCGTCGCGCTCAATCTCTTGAGCTCCGACGCGCTTTCTTTCGCCGTGGACCCGGATGTCAACGGCCTTTCCGGCTCGCTCCGGCTGCAGGTGTTGGCGCCCAATCTACAGGCGGCGCCCGGCAATTTGGCTGCGGGCGGCGTCTCCGGAGAGGCGCAAAGCCTCACGGCCGGAATTCCGGTTCAGGCGACGGTCAACATCACCGACAGTCGCTACAACAAGCTTGATCTTTTGACTTCGGCTTATTTCACGATAACGGGCGATCCCTACGCGGTCGCTCCGGCGACGGTCACCCTCACCAACGGCTCCAACACGCAGCAATTTATCTTCTACGCCAAGAGCAATAACACCCGCATCCAGGCGCGCTACGAAAAAAACAACTACCTGGCGGGGGAAACTCCCGCTCTGACGGTGCAGAGCGCTTCCCTGGCGCGGCTGGTCATTTTAAATGAAGGCGAAAGCCTCGCCTTTGGAAAACCGGATATCACTCCGGCGACTTTCAACGGCACGGGGGGCAAATCCGGCTCTCCTCGCTTCCAGGTTGCCGGAGCTTCGGTGGCGGTGACCGTGCAGGCGACCGATTTTTATTACAACCCGGTGGCTTCCAATGTGAGCGTGACTCTTTCCGCCTCCGATCCCTTCATATTTCCCATGCCCGCGCCTCAGACTTTGGGCACCGCCGACGGCGCCGGGATTTTCCAGGGCATCGTCTTTCGCACCTCCACGGCGACCGCGCCTTCTCCCAACGTCATTTACGCCTCCGCCGCCGGCGTGCCCGCCAGCACTTCGACCAATATTCCGGTCGATCCGGGGCCCGCGAACCGGCTGCAGGTGCTGGTGCAGGGCGAGTCCGCCTACCCCGGCAACATGGCCGCTCTGGGACGCTCGGGGAGTCCTGACGGCGACCTGACGACCGGCGGGACGCAGAATTTCAGGGCCGGGGATGATTTTGCGGTCACCGTCCGGCTGACGGATCAATTCTACAATCGCGTCATCCAGGGAAGCATGCCGGGCCTGCATTTTTCATCGGATGATCCTTTCGCCGTTGCGCCCGCGGACAACGCGCTGAGCGCGGGGGGAGAAGAATCATTCGCTGGGCTTAAATTCGCCAAATCCACGTTGTCGGGCTCGAAGATCAATGTTGACGCAGTCGGCGCCTTTTCGGTCAAAGGCGACACTTCGACGGCCGTGAGGGTGGATGTGGGGCCGCCGAGCCGGCTCTTAGCCTTGGCGCCGGGCATGAGCCTGGTCAAGGGGTCCTCGGTCGGTTTTTCGGGAGCCCCCGGGGAGGCTATCGCGGGAAGCTCGTATACGGTGACCGTCTTCATCACCGATCCCTTCTCCAATCCCGTGGAGACGGTTTCTCCCGTGGTGGCCGTCGAATTGGAAGATCCCCAGGGAGTTCAGGACATTTCCAAAGATCTCGTGGGTGGCTCGACGACTTTCGACCTCATCTTTAAAACAGGCACCAAAGTCGATTTAAGCACGCCGAGCTGGAAAATCACCGCCAAACTGGGCGCGGGGACCGCCTATTCTTCCCATACCGTCGCGGGCATTAAAGTCAATCCTTCCATCCCCGCGCAGTTCTTGATTTTGGTTCCGGACGAGACTCCCGATCCGGGATCGTCGACCGGCAAAAAGGGAAGCGTGGCGTCTCAAGGGGCGGGAGTCGACTTCTCAGTGACGGTGCATTTGGTCGATCAATTCAACAACCGCGTTTCGGGGTCCGACAAGGTGGTCAAACTCAATTCTTTCAACCCTCTGGACGACTTTTCGGTGGTCCCGGGAACCAGGACCACGGCCGACGGCCGAGCCGTTTTCAACAATGTGCAGTTAGTCTCCATCAGCACGGTGACGGGCTGGTCCATTCAGGCCTCGACATTCTCCGGAAGCTTCTACAAACCGGGCCTATCTTCGCCCATCAAGGTCCTGAGCGGCTCTCCCACCAAAGTCCTGGTGTTGGCGCCGGGAGAGGTGGCTTTGCCGGGCGATATCGCGGACGGAAAGACGGATTCGACGCCGTCGGTTCAGATGGCCGGAGTGCCGTTCACGGTCACGGTGCAGGCGGCCGACAACGCCTTCAACCCCACGAAACTCGAAACCGACGTCCGCATCTATAACGACGACATTTACTCCGCCGGCAGCGACATTCAAACGTTGGTGCAAGGGGCGAAGGTTTTCCAACAGACTCTGGTGACGGCGCGCGACACGGTCATCTTCGGCAGCGCCACCGCCGCCAGTCTCTTGCCGGGAAGGACTCAGCCCATCACCGTCAGACCCAACGCGGCCAACCAAATCCAAATCTTGGCTCCGGGAGAGCAGCCCGCTCCGGGCCGCCCGGCGGCCTATTCCCAGCCGGGAGAGCCGGCCGGGAAGATCAGTTCTCCCATCTCCGCCGTGGCGGGAAGCGGCTTTACGGTCACCCTGCGCGCGGTGGACGCCTACTTTAATCTCGACACCTCCACGTCCCCTCCGGCCGTTTGGATAGAAACGGATGATCCCTACGTGGCGTCTTCGAGCACCCAGTCCATGCCTTCGGGCCAGGCCGTGGTCAACTTCACCTTAAATACGGCCACCGCCTCCCCGGGAGGTTGGCGGCTCATGGCCACCGACGGGCCCGGCGGTTTTCCTCTCGACAGCCAAACGCCTAAAATCCAGGTCAATCCGGGCCCCGAAAGCAAGCTGGCCTTGGTGCTTCCGGGCCAGACCTTCGCGGATGGGGTCGGCGTCGCTGGCAATGCCAATTTAATCGCCGGTTCCTCCTTTACCGTCACGGTGTACGCGACCGACGCGCGTTGGAACCGGAGGGATTCCTCCAGACTCGTGCGATTGACGCCTTCAGACAGCCTCGTCGGCGTCCAGAACTCGGCTCTCGTCAACGGCGCCGCGACGTTCAATGTGACCCTCGTCACCGCCAAGAATCAAAGTATCCAACTCGACGATATTTCGGGCCAGTCGCCGTTCTTGAACTCTTTCGTTTCCCAAACCTTTTCGGTGTCGCCGGGTCCGGCGGAGAAGGTGCTTGTGTTGGCGCCCGGCATGAGCAAGCTGGCTGGAACCACCACCGGCTACGCGGGGGGGCCCATCAACCAAGTGGCCGGAACGACCTTCACGGTGACGGTGGAGTTGGTGGACCATTTTTCAAACCTCATCAATTCCAATCATTTGACGCATGTCGGCGTCAGCGATCGGTACGCCGTTCAACCCTCCACGGTGTCGCTTTCCCAGGGAACGACGACTTTCGCCGTCCGCCTGCTGACCCGCTCCACCGTCGCCGTGACGGCTTTTGACGTCACCGACGGAGCCATCGCGACCGCCACCCTCTCGCTCTACGTGCGGCCGGAGTCGGCCGACCAGCTTGCGATACTGCTTCCGGGAGAGGGCCTGGTGGAGGGATCGCCGGCCGGAAAATCGGGCTCGCCCGCGGACCTCACCTCCGGCCAAGCCTACAAAGTCACGGTGCAATTGGTGGATCGTTTCTTCAACAAGTTTGAGACCGGGTCCATGCCGAGCGTCCGTCTCGGCTCTTCGGACCCCTATGATGACGAAGCCGCTTTTGACGCCGCCAATCCTCTGACGCTGTCGAAAGGCGTCGTCGTCTTCAACACCGTGCGGCCGGTGCAGGCGCAATCGGGCGCGACCTTGAGCGCCGTCGCGCTCGCCAACGCGCCGGCGCGGCCGTCGGCGCAAAGCTCGACTTTCACGGTCGTTGCAGGCGTCTTGTCCGATTTCGTCGCGGTTCTTCCCGGGCAGACCCGGCTCAACGGAAAGAACACCGTGCCGGTGGGAGTCCTGGGGACGCCTTCGCCGCAGCTCGCGGGAGAGGCGTTTACCGCCAGCATTTACGCGACCGACTCCAACTTCAACTTCGTCAGCGGCGCCGCCAAAAACGGCATTGAGATTCGGAGCGATGATCCCTACGCCCAAAGCGCGTGGACGGCCGACATGAGCGGCGGCATCGCCACCGCCTCCGTTTTATTAAGAACCGCCGGCGCGCATTTCCTGACCATCGAAGACAAGTCCTTTTCGCTGCCGACGCTCAACCAGCGCGATTCGGGAAGCTTTGACGTCAAGCCCAATAATCCGGCTCTGCTTCAGGTCCTCGTGCCTGACCAGCAAATCGAAGCCGGCTCGACCGGCAGCGGACGCCTGGGTTCCGTCCGCGGTCAGGATGCCGGGGTGACTTTCCAGGTCACGGTCAATATCACGGATACCTTCTGGAATCTGACTCCGGGCGCAAGCCAGCGGGTGCGCCTGACCGCGAGCGACCCGTTTGTGGTGTTCGTTCCCACCGCGGCGGTGATCGTCACCTCCGCGACTTTCGCGGCGACGCTGCGCCGCTCCGGCACCTCGCAGATCACCGTGGAGGAGTACCAGCCTCTGGCCAACAGCCCGGCTTTGACGCGGGACGTGAGCGATGAAATCCGCGTGGCCGCCGGTCAAGCAAAATCCTTGGTCGCTTTGCTTCCCGGACAAACCTTCCTTCAGGGTTCCAAGGATACCAAGGGACGCAGCGGCGCGCCCCTGCTCCAGAGCGCGGGAATCGCCTTCAACGTCACGGTGGCCGTGGTGGATGAGGATTACAACATCAAATCCAACAAGCAGGCCACGATCCAGATTAGCATGCCCACCGATCCCTACGTCGTGGCGCCGTCCACCCAAGGCTTCAGCGCCAACGACCTTCAGAATGGATTTACGGTCGTCGCGGCCACCCTGCGTAAAGCCTCCCAAAGCCATTATTTGGTGACCAAGGATTTGAGCGGAGGCCTCGCCGCCGATCCCCAACCGTCCACCTTCACCGTCGCCGCCGCGAAACCCATGGGCCTTCAGGTCGTTTTGCCGGGGCAAACCGTCGCTCAAGGCTCAGGAGACTACACGGCGGTGCCTCCCAAATCGGGAATTTCCGGAAAACCGGGCAACCAAGTCGCGGGGCAGATTTTCAACGCCACCGTCAATTTGGTGGACCAGTATATGAACCGCTATGACGCCAACCTCTATAACTTGACCTCCATCACTCCGTTGGTTACGCTGCAAAGCGGCGACGCCTACGACGTCGAGCCGACGTTAAGGCTCACCACCAACGGCTTCAACGTCTTTCCGCTAAAGCTCGTCTCCAAGTCCACCGCCGTCGTCGTGGCCGCGGCAACCTCGGAAGCGGTGTGCACGGGCATCATCGGCACCCCCGTCTGTCTGACCGCCTATCCGGTGGGACGGACGGATGAATTCCGGGTTTATGCCTCGACCGCGGTGGGGCTGCAAATTCTTTTGCCCGGCGAGAGCCTCGATCCCGGTCATGTCGCGACTTTAGGAAAAAAGGGGACTCTCGGCGTCTATACGATGCGAGATCCCGAAACGTCCATGGCGGTCGTTGTCAACCTGGTGGACGCCTACTACAACGTCGCCACCGCCAGAACCGGCATCCTGCAGGATACCCTGCCGGTTCCAACGATGCCGGAAGTTGAGATCAAAGCGCCTTTGGATCCGTATGGGCCCCTTCTCAACCCGACGGTTCAGACCCTTTCAGAAGACGGCTCGGCCACATACTTTCTCCGGCCGCGGCTGGCCGTTTCGACCTACGTCGTCACGGCGAGCTCTGCGCCCGGTTCCTCCTTCTCCGTGTTGCCGGCCAGCTCCTCGCTTTTGACGGTTCATCCCGGTCCCATCGACCACTTCGTTTTCGCCAGCCTGCCGTCCACCGCCGACGCGGGCGTGGCTTTCGACGTCACCGTTGAGGCCAGGGACCGCTTTGAAAACTTGATTTCCACCGGGGACAACGTCTATATCGGGACCATCGCCTTTTCGGCCCCGGTCTTCAGCGACAAGCTCCAGAAAACGGATTTCAAGCAGGGCACCACCTCGTTCTTGCGGCTGGACGCTGGGCGCGTGAAGCTCAAAGAGTTCGTCACTCTCAAAAGGGCCAACGGGGATTGGGATAACGACGGCGACATTGACGTCAATTACATCCAGGTTCAGGACGCCGCTGTCGCCGCGCTGAAGTCTCCCATCACCTATATCAACGTCAAATCGGGAGCCGCCAACTCCGTGAGAGTGAGTCCCGCCCAGGACGCCATCGTCTCCGCAGGCGAGCTTCTCAACCCGGGCTTTTCGGAGATCTCCGCGCAGGTCGCCGACGCCTACAACAATCCGGTCAGCTCCCGGGTGCTCACCACGCTGGAGATCGTGGACATCAGCTCCACTCCGGGCGCCGGGGGCCAGTATTTCGTCTGGGACAACCCGGCGGATGATCCGGACGCGGGGTTGACGCTTTCCCTGGGAGTGAGCACGCAGGTCTGGTCGGATGAGAAAGGGCGCATCGGCCGCAACTCGGATTTGGACAACACAAACCCCCGGCTCGGCTACGTGGTTTCCAGCAAGGCCGGCGATGCCGCCCGGGTATGGGTCGGCACCGGCACGGCACCGGGAGATTTGAGCACTTATAAGGCAGAAAGCAGGAATGTTTCAGGCCAACTGACGACCAAGGGCGGCGCGCCCAAAAAGCTTTCGTTCGTCAATCCCGCGGCGGTGATCGGCGCCGGGCTCCTGGATATCACCGGCTCCGGCGGGGAATTTTCGATAGAAAGACGGGACGATTTCGACAACCCCTCCGACGTGACCGACATGGACGTCATTTTGCTCTTGGACGGCGCGCACATCGCCGTCCATTCCAACAACGGCTTCAGCCTGGGCACTTTCGGCAACGCCGGAGGCTACGGCTTCCGCGATGCGGACAACGGGTTGTTCATCAGCAAGATCACGATTCCCAGCGGACAGACCCGGGCCAAGTTCCGCTATCACGACCGCATGAGCTCGTATTCCGGCGTCAGCGTTTCCAGCAATACCGGCAAAGGCGGGCGGCCCGGATTGTGGAGGCTTATCGGGACCTCCGGCAGCTTGCTGCAGGCCCAGCATCAGTTGAGGGTGGAGCCTTTAAAGACGAGCCGCGTCTCCTTCGCCAATGCGCCCAACACCCTCATCGCCGGCCAACTCAGCAACACCGTGGGGGCCGTGCCGAGCAAATTTACGCTGCAACTGCAGGACCAGTACGGAAATCCGACGGTCTCCACCTCGCCGGCGGTGATTTCAGCCACCTCCACCCACAAGCGGTCGCAATATTTCGATTACGCGGGTTTTTCGGTCTCCACGGCGCTCGACACCCAGGGCGCGAACGTGTTCGTTTCATCCAGCAGCCGGATCACGATCGCTTCCGGCGCCACGGAAACCGATTTCTATTATTTGGACACCACGGCTTCTCTGGTGTAC
>JACQRQ010000292.1 GCA_016206405.1 Elusimicrobiota bacterium
CGGTCCCATAGCGGGCCCGACACGCGGCTGCGGTATTTATGCACCTGCGTGGGCGTGCAAAGGCAATTCTTTTTGGGATGGCCCAGATAGCCGCAGGGGCAGGGATTCATCGCCGCCACCAGCATGAAATCGGCCGGAAAAACCTCGACGTCTTTGGCGCGGGAGACGGTGACCGATGCGGCTTCCAGAGGCTCCCGCAGCGCCTCCAAAGCGTCGCGGTGAAACTCCGGCAGCTCGTCTAAAAAGAGCACGCCCCGGTGGGCCAGGGAAACCTCGCCCGGCCTCGGCAAGCTGCCGCCGCCCACCAAAGCCGCGGTCGAAACCGTGTGGTGGGGCGAGCGGAAGGGGCGCAAAGTCAGGGCGCAGTCCATGCGGGAAAAAAGGCCGCAGACGGAATGAATCTGGGCGACCTCCAGGGCTTCGGACGTCGAAAGCGGCGGAAGAACTCCCGGCAGCCTGCGGGCCAGCATGGATTTTCCCGTGCCCGGAGGGCCGATAAAAAGAAGGTTGTGTCCTCCGGCGGCGGCGATCTCAAGGGCGCGCTTGGCCAGCGGCTGGCCCCGGACCTCGGAGAGGTCCTCCGCCGGAGCGGCCGCGGGCTCAACCCCCAAAGCCGCAGCGGGAGGAGCGGCGGGCTGCATGCCGGGTTTGCCTTCCAGAAAATCCGCCGCCTCGCGCAACGACTGCGCGCCGTAGACTTCGACCTCCGCCAGGCGCGCCTCGCCCTGATTGCGGCGCGGCACGACCAGCGCCTTGAAGCCGGCTTTTTTGGCGGCCAACGCCATGGGCAAAACCCCGCGCACCGGCTGAAGCCGGCCGTCGAGCGCGAGCTCTCCTAGAAAACAGAAGCTCTCATGCCGGTCTTCGGCCTTGATCTGTCCCGAGGCGCACAGAATGCCCAGCGCCATGGCCAGGTCGTACTGCGTGCCGCTTTTCCTGAGCTCGGAGGGAGAAAGATTGACGGTGATCTTCTTAAGCGGGAAATCAAAGCCGCTGTTGCGGATGGCGGCCAGAACGCGGTCCTTGGATTCGCGCACGGCGGTGTCCGGCAGGCCCACGGTGGTGAAGCTGGGCAGGCCGCCGGCCAAATCCACCTCCACGCCGATCGGCCGTCCGCCGACGCCGCAAACGGCCAGGCTGAAAATCTTGGAGAGCATCAGGCCGCCTCCGCCGGCGCGTAGGTCTTGGCGACGGGCAGGACGAAATAGAACTTGGAGCCCTCTCCCTTCGTGGATTCCACCCAGATATTGCCCCCGTGCTTTTCGACGACGGACTTGGTGATGGCTAGGCCCAGGCCCGTGCCCGGGACGTTCATGGCGGCATGGCTGGGGGCCCGGTAAAACTTATGAAAAAGATTCTGCCTTTCCTCTTCCTTGATCCCGACGCCCGTGTCCTGCACGCAGACCAGCGCCAGCCCGCCTTTGTCCTGGACCGAAACCGTGACCCGGCCGCCCTCCGGCGTGAACTTGATGGCGTTGCTGATGAGGTTGTCGATCACCTGGCTGATCCATTGCTGGTCGGCCAAAACCACGGGCATGGAGGATGGAAACTCCCCCTCCAGCTTGATATTCTTCTGGCCGGCGCGCACCGACAGGCTCTCAACGCAGGCCTTGGCGAGCTCGATCAAGGAAACCGGCTCCGTCTCCATGGCGACGCCGCCCTCCAGCTTGGCGATATCCAAAAGGTCGGAGATCAAGGCTTCCAGCCGGCCGACCGAGCCGGTCACCATTTTCAAAAACTGCTTCTGCTGGTCGTTGAGGTTCCCCGCCTCCTCCATCAATAGAATGGCGATAAATCCTTTGATCGTGGTCAGAGGGGTCTTGAGCTCGTGGCTGACGGTGGAAAGAAAGTCGTCCTTGACCCGGTTCAAGCGCTTGAGCTCCTCGGCCGTGTGAGCCAGCCGCTTATAGAGCATCGCCCCCTCGACGATGACGGAGGCCTCCTCGGCCACCAGATGCACCAAGTGGATTTGATCCCGGGTGAAAAAATTCTTTTTGAGGCTGCCGACGCGCAGGACGCCGATGGTCTTGGTCTCCTGGCGAAGCGGCGCCAAAACCAGGGATTGGACCCGGCAGAGCTTGTTGCGTTCGGGATCGGCGGGCGCAAATTCGCCCATCGACTCCGGCGAACCTTCCAGAAATACCCGCACGGTGGAGTTCTGCTTGTCGCTTAGGTCGATCTGCTGCCGGTCCACCTCGTCGTACGCCAGGCCCATGGCGCCCGGCTGAGCCTCCAGAACTTTTTTTTCGGCGTCGAGCATGTAAAAGACGCAGATTTCCGCCCTGAGGGCCTTGGTTAATATGGAGACGATGGCGCTCAGGGAGGACTCGGATTGCCCGATCTGAGTGCTGACCGAGGAGGCGACCTCATAAAGAGTCTTCATCTCCCGGGCCCGTTCGATGAGTTTGGCGTTGGTGCTGGTCAACTCCTGGATGGTGGTCTCGATCTCCTCCTGAAGCTGCTTTTCCGTCTTTTTCATCTGCCAGCGGATCTGCGCCGCCTCGGCCAGCTCCTTTTCTTTGGCCGTCACTCTTCTTTTAAGCGGCAGAACCCATTGAAACCGGAAGTACCAGTAAAGCCCCACGCCGGTGACCAGCGTCGTGACGGCGACGGCGGCAATTTCCTTGAGCATATTCAAATTATTCCAAGAAGAAACCGGGCTAAATCAAATCCAGGATCAGCCGTGAATAAAAGGCCTGCTGCTTCAATTGCGCGAACGGCAGCCAAGCGAAAGGAATGCGGTGCCCGGACACCGCGCGTCCGACCAGATGGGCGATATCCTTTTCGCGCGCCTGCAGCTTGGAGCCGGGCTCCGGGCCCAGAACCCACACCGCCTGCGCCCGCTCCTCCAACACTTTTTTAGACACCAGAAAGGGAGCTCCCTGCCACTGTTCGGAATCGTAGGACTCGAAAGCCGCCTCTTTCCAGCCGGCCGCCAAGCCCAGGGCGTCGATCTCCGAGCCCAAGCGCTGCAGGCTGTAGCGCGCCTCGGCCTCCTTGCCTTTGGGATAGAAAACCGCCAAGCGCCACTGAACCGGAGCCTGCTCTTTGCGGGCGGGGCGGCCGGCCGCGTGAAAAGAGCGGTAGCTCTCCGCGGATTGAAGCTCCTCGGCCGTCAAGACCGCGTCGCCGCTCTCCTCGGGCAGCTTGAGGCGCTCCACCCATTCCTTCAGTTTGGGTTCGGGCAACAAAGCCTTTATGCGCTTCAAGCGGCACAGCATGGAAGCCGACTCGAAGAAGTCGCCCGAATACTGCTCGATGAAGGCGTCCCAATCGGCGTCCTCAAATTCCAGTTCCCAGCGGTTGGACAACTGCTCCAGGACGTCCCGCTGAAGCTGCCCTCCGGGCGTCTTTAAATCCGTGGACCAACCCTGGCTGAAGGAAAAACCCAGGCTGCTTTCCAGCGCCGCCAAAGCTTTAGGCGGATAGCGGCAACTCAAAACCACTTGCTTGGATTCGTTCAAGAAATAATCGAAGATGCCGGCCAATTGGCTGCGGTTGTCCTCTCTCACCGCGATCAAATGGACGTCGTCGACAAGCAGCACCTCGGCCTTCTTGGCTTTCGCAAGGCTTAATTGGTTGACCTCGATGCCGGCGACGAACAAAACCTGCTCCTTGCTGAGCCTTTGGCTGAACTCCATGGCCATCGCCGTCAAAAGATGCGTCTTTCCTAGAAACGGCTCCCCATAAATCAGAAGAGGGTTGTACATGCTTCCCGGATTTTCCAGGGCGCTCATAATCGCGGCGTGGGCGAAGCGGTTTTGGGAGCCAACGACGAAATTCTCAAACGTCAGATCGGGATCCAAAAGCGGCCGGGCGGACGGCGCCGGATGCTCTTCAATCGGAGCGGCGACCGGGGAAATGGCCGCAGGCACAGCCGGCGGAACCGCTTTGGGAACCGGCGCTGATTTCTCCGGCGCTTGGGGCGCAGGCATTTGGGCCTCAATGTCCGCCGCGCCGGCGGCGGCCGCCTCAACCGCTTTTTCGGGAGTTTGCGGCGGCGGAATTCGCGTCTGGATTTCCTCCGCCGGAGCGGCGCCACTGGCGCTTCCAGTGTCGGGAGCGCTGCGACCGACCGGAGCGGCGCCACGACTCGCGCCTCCGGCGCTTTCTTCGTCCTGGGGCCCTGCGACGGGGCTGGCGCTTCCGGCGCCAGCACGCTGGGAGTCTCCGGCTCCCCGGCTGGTATCCGAAGTTCCGCGAAGGATGTCGGGAGTAGCGGCCGGAGCGGCGGCCTTTTCAACGACCGCGCCGGCGCCGCTGTCTTGCCCGGCCC
>JACQRQ010000293.1 GCA_016206405.1 Elusimicrobiota bacterium
AGCAAGGCCCGGGTGGCGGGTTTCGTTCCCCAATCGAGCTTAGACGGCATGGTCAACACCCTCAACGCGGCGCTGAGATGGAATTGGAAGCCGGTCTCCCCTGTGTCGGTCAATATTCGCGGCAAGTACTACGATATCGACAACCGCACGCCCGAGCTCGACGTGGAGCAGGTAAATTATGACACCTCTTACTCGACCTACGCGCCGACCCGGGCTTCCAACGCCTCCAGACTGCGGCGGAGCCTCCCCTTCAGCTACGACAAAGCCAACGCGGGCGCCGATTGCTATTACTCCATCGCCAAGTCTTTAAGCATGAAACTGGCCTACGACTGGGAAAGGTACGGGTTCGACTTCTACGAGGCCAAGGCCACCCAGGAGGATATTTATTCCGTTTCCTTGAAGGCGGGCCCATTCTTTGATCTGGTCGTGAGGCCGAGTTACCAATATGCCCGCCGCATCGTGAAGGATTACAACGAGGAAGTCCACTGGGCCGAGGAGTCATTCCCGCTGGGCGAGGGCACGGCCCTCGGGGAAATGCCGGAGCTCAGAAAATTCGACTTAGCGGGCCGCAAGCGCCATAAAGTGGCGGTGCGCGCCGACTGGGACCCTCTGGATTATCTCAATACGGGTGTGGATTACGGCTTGATTCGCGACGACTATTTCGCCGAATATGGGGCCCAAGATGGGCGGACTCTCTATTACTCGGTGGACGCCAGCGTCAATCCCTCGGACAGGTTGGGTTTTTATGCGGACTATAGCTGGGAACAGGTGTCCACATTCGCCCGTTCCCGCTATCGGACCTCAACCGCCGACGATGTCGCCGCCAACGACTGGTCGGAGGTTCTGAAGGATACGGCTCATTCCGTGAATGCCGGCGCTCAATACGTTCTGCTCAAGGACAAACTGGACGCCGATGTGGGTTGGGGCATGACCTATCTCAAAGGCCTGCAGGAGGCCAAGAATCTGGGCACCCCCACCACCGCCAGCGCCAACGCCTCGGACTTTCCCAACACCTACTCACGTCTGCAGAAGCTGCGCGCCAACATGCGCTACCGCTGGTCGCAAAGCCTGACGGCGAGGCTCGGGTACGAGTACCAACGCTACACTATAACCGACTGGGCGCAGGATGACTTGAACGTCTACCAGGCCGATTGGAACACATCGGTGTTTTTGGGGGCCGCGCAGACCGGCTACGAGGCGCATCTGTTTTCGTTGGGGCTTAGCTATGCCTTTTGAGCGTTCCAGAAAGGTTGGTGGCGGTTTTGTTGCATCAGACAAAAGGTGTTGGATTAAACCGAATTCAGGTTAAGAAGTAGCCAAGCGATGAATTCGTCGCACAGGCCATTGCACGGCGCTCCGTGGACCACGGAGTTTCGGGGCGCGATAGGGAGGATCAATGATCGCGAGACAACGCATGAAATATCTTAAAGTTGTTGCCATGGCGGCCTTGGCCGTCGGTTTGCTGCCATCGGAGAGCCGCGCAATTACGGCTTGGGCCCGGAAGTATGGCGTCAGTTGCAATGTGTGCCACGTTTCCGGCTATAAGCTGACGCGGGCGGGGCAGAAATTTCTCAGGGGCGGACACCGCATGCCCGGTTCTGAGGACAAAGAGGGCAACCTTTCGGATTATCTCGCTATGACGGCAAAAATCCGCAATTGGGGGAAAAAGAAAGAAGAAACGGGCAAGGTCACCGACTCGCGCTCCTCGTCCGAATTTCATGCCCTGAGCCTGTACTCCGGGGGACCGTTGGACAGCGGGTTTTCCTACTTTGCCGAGATGTATCTTAACGAAAACGAGAAGAAAAATCCGCTCGAAAACGCCGAGAAAACGGAGTCCGATATGGGCGACTGGGCGCGAACCAAACTGGCGGAGGCCTATCTTCAATACACGACGCCTGGGGATGAAATTTATTGGACGGCGCGCGCCGGCCGGATAATGCCCTGGCTCGTTCATCTCCATGGAGGAGGCGCGCGGCTGGATTATTCCCGGCCTCTGCCTTTGACCTCGACGGTGGGAAATAATCCTTATCGTCCCTACGCACGGCAATTCGGCGTCGGCACCGGCGTTGCGGTCAAGGACGCGTTTTTTGAGTTCGGCATGGTCAACGGGACGGGCAAGCATGAAAATACGGTGGAGATCGGCACGGACACCCACAAGGATTTCTACGTGACCGTGGATTATTCCTTTGGGGACCAAGGCAGCATGCTGGGCCTCTATTACTACAACGGCGAATACCCGCTGGATTGGTTCGGCCAGGCGAAAAGCCCGGACCGGTTCAACCAGTTCGGGGTCTTGGGCAACTATACCTATGACACCCCGTGGCTTAAGGGCGCCTTGATCGGCTCTTATTTTAAGGGGCAGGACAAGTATATCCCGACCTCGGGCGTTGCGGAAAATAAATATAAATCCGCCAGCTATTTGGTGGAGGGGCAGTGGTATTTCAGAGATGGCGCATTGGCCCCTTATTTTCGTTGGGAGTTTGTTGATCCGGACACGAGCGCCAAAGACAACGGGGAAAAATTCGGGCCCGTGGTGGGAATTCACTGGAAGCCCCTCGAGCATGGAAGGTTCGTGCTGGAGTTCTCCGATTACAAAACCCGGAAGTCCGCCACGACGCGGGTTCGCGAGAGAGACCTGACGCTTGAGATGCAGTTCATGTTTTAACCCGAGGAGAAGACCATGTCCGCAATAAGAAACGTTGTGGTATTGGGCGTGTCGTCAGGGGTCATGCTGGCGGGCGCGCTTTGGGCAGATTCAGGAAAGGCCCCAAGCGTATATGGTTCCAAGTGCGCCTCCTGCCACGGCAAGGACGCCAAGGGCAATCTTTCCATGGCCAAGATGTTCAAGCTGGAGCCGGCGGCTTTGAACTTGGTGGACGAGGCGACCATGGCCCAGACCGACAAGGAGTTGATTGCGACCGTGACCAAGGGGAAAAATAAGATGCCGGTCTTTGAGGGCAAGCTTTCCGAAAAGGAGATCGCCGATTTGATCGCCTACCTGCGCGGATTGGGCGGGGCCAAGCCCAAGGCCAAGGCTGTCGAGAAAGCCGATGGAGGGCCCGGCGCCAAGCTGTTCGAGTCCAAATGCGCCTCCTGCCACGGCAAAGACGGCAAGGGCAAAGAGGCCATGGCCAAGATGTTCAAGGTGGAGCCTGCGGCTCTGAATTTGATAGACGAGCCCACCTTGGCCCAAACTGACGAGGAACTGATCGCCACTACGACCAAGGGAAAGAACAAGATGCCGGCCTTTGAGGGCAAGCTCTCCAGCGAGGACCTCGCCGTCCTGGTTTCCTACCTGCGCGAGTTGGGCGGGGGTAAGCCCAAGGCCGCCGGCGCGGGCGACATGGAAGCCGGGGCCAAGCTCTACGATGCCAAATGCGCCTCCTGCCACGGCAAAGACGGCAAGGGCAAAGAGGCCATGGCTAAGATGTTTAAATTGGAGTTGGCGGCCCTGGACGTGGTGGATGAGGCGAGCCTTTCCAAGTCCGACAAGGAGCTCTTCGATCTCACCGCCGATGGGATCAACAAGATGCCGGGCTATAAAGAAAAGTTGCAGGCCGAGGAAATTGACGCCGTCATCGCCTATATCCGTTCTCTGGCTCCGGTTCCGGCGAAGGCGGCGCCCGAAGAGGAGGCGAAACCCGAAGGGGGCGAGCAGGCGCCGGAAGGCGAGGGGACGGCGCCCTGAGGGCCTAACGCCGGAGGATTGGCAATTTTGTTGCATGTTATTGGGCGGGAAAGCCCGGCCGCTGCCAAGCGTGGCGAGGCCCCTTCCCCCCGACGGCAGCCCGCGAGTTGAGTTCATCAGATCAGCGCGAGGTTTTTTAAAGGGCCGGGGGTTCGTAAAATCTCCGGCCCTTTCTTTATTATGATGCATTCTCACGATTCTCCCGTGCTGGATAATCCGGAGCATAAACAGGTCGCCGACATGCGCGTCGTGCTGGTCGGCCATCCCAACGTGGGAAAATCCGTCTTATTCAACGCCCTGACGGGCAAATACGTCACCGTTTCCAACTACCCGGGCACCACGGTGGACGTGGCTCAGGGCACAGGCCGCGTCCGCGGGCATCTTGTGGAGTTCGTCGACAGCCCGGGCATTTATTCTTTGGTGTCGCACAGCGAAGAGGAAAAAGTAACCCGGTTGCTGCTTCTTCAGTCTCCCGGCGTTTTGATTCAGGTGGCCGACGCCAAAAATCTCGCGCGAACGCTGAGCCTGACCTTCGAGCTCTCGGAGCTGAATATCCCCATGGTGTTGTGCCTCAACATGATGGATGAAGCCGATTCATGGGGCTACCGCATCGATGCCGGGCGGTTGTCGGAAATCCTGGGCATTCCG
Source organism: Elusimicrobiota bacterium (assembly GCA_016206405.1). Taxonomy (GTDB): domain Bacteria; phylum Elusimicrobiota; class Elusimicrobia; order O2-12-FULL-59-9; family O2-12-FULL-59-9; genus O2-12-FULL-59-9. The sequence goes on from JACQRQ010000293.1 coordinate 4,337, forward strand.
GTGGTGAAAACGGTCGCCACTACCCAAGAAGGGCTCGAGGAATTAAGAAAAAGCCTTTTCCAGGCCGCGCCTCCAAAGTGGAAGAACAGCTATCCTCCCGAGGTCCAGAGGGCGATGCGGAGCCTCCAGGCCGAACTGCCGGACAAGCTCCGGTTTATATCCGCCCTCCTGCTCCAAAATCACACCCCGCCCGAGGATTTCCCGTTGCTGCCGCCCCAGATTTCCGGCCGGATCGCGCATAGCCTGGAAAA
>JACQRQ010000294.1 GCA_016206405.1 Elusimicrobiota bacterium
CGCGAGGAGCTCTAAATGCAGGCTGCATTCCGTGCGGTTTTTGCCCACGCACAGACCCAAAGTGTTGGCCACCGCCGCTGCCGACGAACCTTCCGCATATTCCAACAAGACCACTTGCTTGATTCGGTAATCAATCTTGCGGGCGAGAGTTTCAACTTCCCGAATGAATTCCGGGTCCCAAAACCTCGGGCCCGATTCGGCCGGTTCGGCGTCCCGGAAGCCGTCGAGCAGACACGGATCCTCCAAAGCTCCCGCGAGTTTCAAGGAGGCCTCCGGCATGGCCTCCTGCGGCCGCGGCAGCATCCTGTGGGAGTCTTGGGGAGACCAGGTCAAAAGCGACTCAAGAGTGCCCCGCAGTTTCCGCAGGGCCTTAAAATCCACGGTCGCGCTGCTCGCTCCGAAAGCGAGGCGGCCGTCGCGCACCAAACGCAGGGCGCAGCCCTCGAGCGGGCTCTCTTCCACGCGCGTCAACTCCCCTTCTCTAAACTCCCAGGTGCGCAGCGCGCGGCGGCGCAAATAGACCTCCGCGGGCGAAAGGGCTTGCGCGCCGTCCTGAGCGCAGGAAAGTATTTCCAAAGATCGCTTTTTGAGGGATTCGGTCATAGTCTCACCCGGCCGATAGGGACAATCAACGACTCATCGCGGAAACGCCCATGTAAATGCAAATGAGGCCGATCAAAACCAGGAGCAATCCCCACTTCTTTCTTTCCAGCGCCAAATACGAGTCGTTGAGAAGGTAATCTCGAATAAAGAGATTGACGCGCTCGACCAGATCGGGGCGATAGCAATAGCCCAGGCCCAGCAGCAAAAAAATAAAGCCGAAGAACAGTTTCAGCCAAGCCAAGGAGCTGGACATGGCCTCAGCGTCCCTCCAAGGAAAGTCCGTTATAGACGCTCATCGCTCCAACGATTCCACGCTCCAAAATCGCGTCCAAGCCTTCGCACGCCCGCTCGATCACGCCCCGCACGAGCGGAAGATCCTTTTTAGCGAATTTTTGCAGCACAAAATCGGCCGGATCTTCGCCGCCTGGCACCGGCCCGGTCCCCAGCCTGACGCGCGGGATATCCTGAGTCCGCAAATGCTCCAAAATGGAGGTCATCCCAAGCTGGCCCCCGGCCGATCCCCGGGGACGGATCCGGATTTGGCCCAAGGGCAGGGCAAAATCGTCATAGACGATCAGCGCCGCTTCGGGAGAAATATTTTTCGCCGCCATGAAAGCGCGGACCATTTCTCCCGAACGATTCATGAAAGTCTCCGGCTTGGCCAAATAAAGCTTATCGGAGCGGAGGGATTGCGCCACCTCGCCCATTTGGCGCCACGCCCGCCAGTCGAGGTTTTCCCGGAGGGCATAGGCGTCGAGAACCTGAAACCCGAAATTGTGCCGGGTTTGCCGGTAGCGAATCCCCGGATTGCCCAGGCCCACGATGAGACGGATGGCCATTCAGGCCCGCTCAGGCGGGTTTCCCGGAGGGTTTCCCGGCCGGCTTGGCCGCCGGCTTTCCGCCTTCGGCCGGCGTTTCCGCGGCGCCTTCCTCCGGTTTTTTGCCTTTGGCGATCACCTCGGGCTCCGCGGCCGCTTCGGCGCCCGCGGCGGGGGCCGCCGGCGTCTCTTCCACCTTCGGCGCGATGACGTTGACGACCACCTTTTCAAGGTCCTCCAAGACCTCGATGTCCGCGGGAAAGCGGATTGCCTTGACGCGGAGGCCGTCGCCGATTTCCAAAGCCGAGACATCCACCTCGAACTTTTCGGGAATGCTGGTCGGCAGACAACGGACGGAAATCTCCCGCAATAAATGCTCCATCGTGCCGCCCTTTTGAATGCCGGCGGCGCTCCCGATAATGACCACGGGGACGCGGAATTCTATTTTTTCCTTCAGGGAAATGCGCTGAAAATCCATGTGCAGCGAGGCATCCGTCACCACATGGTGCTGCGTGGTCTTCAAAATGACGGTCTCCGTTCCCTGAGAGTGTTTAAGCCGGAAAATCGCGTTGCCGCCTCCCGCCTGCAGTATCTGTTTGACCGCCTTTTCGATCACCCAAATATTGACGTTGGGTTTGTCGGCGCCGTAAATGATCCCGGGGATGCGTTTCACGCGCCTGGAGTTGTTTAGATCGCTGCGTTTCTGAGTCGCTCGAATTTCCGCGTCCAAGTCAAATTCAGCCATAGTCGTCTCCTATCTCCTATGCGAACATCGCGCTGATCGATTGTCCCAGGTGGTTCCTGCAAATCGCCTCCGCCAAGAGCGGCGCGATGGACAGCACCGTTATCTTGGTGGATTTGGAGGAAATGGGAATGGTGTTGGTGAGTCCCAACACCTCCAGCGCCGATTTTTCGATGAGCTCAACGGAGTCGCCGGATAATACGCCGTGGGTGCAAAGGCCCAATACCCGCGTCGCCCCTTTTTGCTTGAGCGCATTCGCCACTTTGGTGAGCGTGCCGGCCGTGTCCACGATATCGTCCAAGATCACCGCCGTTTTTCCGGCGATCTCGCCGATCACCCGGTAAATGGTCGCGTGGTTGGGCCGGCCCCGCCGCTTGTCGATGATCACCAGGCTGGTATTGAGCCTCTTGGCGAAGACCCGGGTTCTTTCCACGCCCCCCACGTCCGGCGACACCATGACGAAATCCTTGAGCTTCATTTTTTTCAGGTGCTCGATAAAAACGGGCGCGGCAAAAAGATGGTCCACGGGGATGTCGAAAAAACCCTGTATCTGGCCGACATGAAGATCGATGGTGATGACGCGGTCCGCCCCGGCGGCGGTGATTAAATTGGCCATCAGCTTGGCCGAAATGGGAACGCGGGGCTCCGTTTTCCGGTCGGCGCGGGCGTAGCCGAAATAAGGGACGACGGCCGTGATTCTTCCCGCGCTGGCGCGGCGCAGGGCGTCGATCATGATGAGCAGTTCCATGGCGTTCTCATTGACCGGCCGGCTGGTGGGCTGGATGATGAAGCAATCGCTTCCGCGCACATTCTCCAGAATTTGCACGTTGATCTCGTCGTCGGCGAAGCGCGACACGCGGGCTTTCCCCAAGGGCTGCCGCAAATAACGGCAGATTTCCAGCGCCAGCGCCTGGTTCGCGTTGCCGGAAAAAATCTTCAGCGTGTCGTGAGAAAGGAACTTCTCGGACTTTCTCAGGTGATTGGACCCCAGCACGGTCAATCCATGCATTTTCGCCAAGGCACCCTCCGCAGTCTTTCCGCTATTTTTTTAGACCCGCCCATGGTTTTTTTATCCTTGATCACCTGCAGAGCCCGCGCCAACGCCAATTTTTCCTCAGGGACGTCGTCGGTGATCGTGGAGCCCGCCCCGACCAGCGCGCCTTTGCCGACGCGCACCGGCGCCACCAAATTCACGTTCGAGCCGATGAAAGCGTCCGCTTCGATCACGGTGGGATGCTTGTTCACTCCGTCGAAATTGCAGGTGATCACGCCGGCGCCGATATTGACGTTCTCGCCGATCTGCGCGTCCCCGATATAGCTCAGGTGGGACACCTTCGCGCCTTTGCCGAGGGTCGATTTTTTAACCTCGCTGAAGTTTCCCACCCGGGCTTGCGGGCCGACCACGGCGCCGTTTCGAAGATGGGTGAAAGGCCCCACCAGCGCCGCATCGCCCACGCGGCAGCTCGTCAGGCAGGAAAAGCGGACCTCGGCCGAATTCCCGACGTGGCTGTCGTCGATGAAGGTGTAGGGGCCGATCCGGGCGTTTTTGCCGATGCGCGTGGCGCCCTTTAATATCGTGCCCGGATAAAGCACCGTTTCCGCCCCGATTTCGACGCTGGAATCGGCATACGTCGCCGCGGGATCAACCACCGTCACCCCCACCATCATAAACCGCTCCAGAGTCCGGCGGTTGAGTATCCTTTCGGCGATGGACAGGTGAAGCCGGCTGTTGACGCCCAAAATTTCTTCGGCGTTGGGGCAAAGCAGCGCGGCCACTCTGCCGCCATGGGAGCGCACCCAATCCACCGCGTCGGTCAGGTAGTACTCGCGGTGAGGCCCTTTGGGCTTGACCTCCTTTAAAGCCTTCAGCAGCAGCTCCGTGGAAAAACAATAGACGCCCGAATTGACTTCGGTGATGGCTTTTTCCCCGTCGCCGGCCTCGGATTCCTCCACGATGCGCAGCACCTCGCCGGAGGAGCTGCGCACGATGCGCCCGTAGTTTTGCGGATTGGACAGCCGCGCCGTGAGCAGCGTCACCGCATTGTTCTCGGTTTGGTGAAAGCGGACGACGCTCGAAAGCGAGTCGTAGGTCAACAGGGGCGTATCCCCGCAGACGATCAAGACGGCGGAATGCTTCTTGAGAAAAGACGCCCCGGCAAAGACGGCGTGTCCCGTTCCCAACTGCTCCTTTTGCGTGAAAAAGGCCGGCGTCTTGATCCAGTGGCTGTCCTGGACGAACTCCTGCACCTTGAGCCGGACGGACGGCCCCTCGTGCCCCACCACGATAGCCAAGCTGCTCAGCTTCAGAGAGCTGACCGCGCGCAAAACGTGATAAATCATCGGGCGGCCGGCCAAGGGATGGAGCACTTTGGGGGTCTCTGACTGCATGCGCTCCCCCTTCCCGGCGGCCAAAACCAGCACGCCCAACGCCGACGAATGATTAGGTTTCACCCTGTTCCTCCACTCCCGGACGCGGTCTCGCCGCCGCGCGCCCGAAGGCCGCCCCGGAAGAAGGGTGCTCGGCCGGACGCTGTGATGGCTCCGGGGCTAGGATTCGAACCTAGAAATTCAGCTCCAAAGGCTGATGTGTTACCATTACACCACCCCGGAATTAAACGCGTCTTATACGTCCTCGGCGGGCCTTTCTTCCGCCGGCCGGGGAACCGGCTCGTCCGCTTGCCGCTCCGGTCTTGCAGACGGGCCCTCTTTTTTCAGCTCGTCATAATACACGGCCAGGACCTGGTCTTCCAGGTGTTTTCTAAATTCGGCATGGATGGGATGGGCGACGTCTTTGTAGGTCCCATCCTGCAGCTTGCGGGAGGGCATGCACAATATCAGGCCCTTGGCGCCTTGTATCACCTTCATATTCCTGACGACAAAACACGCATCAAATGTGACCGTGACGTAGGCTTTGAGTTTTTCCTCGTGGCGCAGGTGCACTTTGATTTCCGTTATTTCCATAAGCGCCCCCTCAATGGCGGTGCAAATCCCCTCCCAGAGGCAGCATCCAAACGCTCCAGTTCTTAACCGGCTTCAAACGGTTGAAGATTCTCCGGGCCTTCAGCCGGGTTTTCTCCAGACCAAAAACGGAGGAGCCTGTCCCTGAAACCAGGACGGCCCGCGCTCCAAGCGAAAGC
>JACQRQ010000295.1 GCA_016206405.1 Elusimicrobiota bacterium
ACCTAGAGCAGGGCGACCTGATCTTCGCCGTCATGGCGAGCATCTCGCTGCCCCTCTACTTCCCGCCGCTATTTCTTGACGGAGAGCAGATCGTGGACGGCGGAGTGACGAACAATATCCCCCTGGACGTGGCAGTCAGAAAAGGGGCCACCAAAGTTTACGCCATGCTGTGCGGATGCCAGGAGGAGATGCGGCGCCCCGTGAACGGCTTTTTCAATCTCCAGAGCCGGGCCTTCAATATCGCCACGCAGCAAAAGTACTACTGGGACATGGAGCAACTCAAAGACAAGGCGGAGTTGATCGTCTTGGCGCCCTGTCTGACCTTCGCCGGGGGGGTCCTCGACTTCAGTCAAAGCGAGAAGATTATGGAAGAGGCTTACCAATATGCAAGGTCCGTGCTTCCAGCTCAGATCGAAAGAAGGGGGTGATGCGCATGGGGCCGAAAACTCCCTGCGGCTGCTAGCTTAAGGCATGCGGCTTGGCTTGCGCCGGCCGCATGTTCCTTGGCGGCCTGCACGACGGCAGCCGTGCGGCGGATGCGCTCAAAGATTCATCGAGAATGACAAGAGCGGGGTCAGGCCCACCGCTGCAAGACGCTGGAGCGAATGCCGGCGCAATAATTATTCTGTATGCACACTTGACGAAAGGAGGATGAATCCATGAGAAGACTGCTGTTTCCTGTCCTGGTTTTAATAGGCGTTCTGGCCTTTGGGTGCGGGAAGCCGGCAACTCCCAGGCCTTCGGCGAAATTCCTCATCATCCTCCAGGCGGACACGGACAGGCACGAGGGCCTGGCCAGGGCGTTGCACGCCCTTCTTTATGCCAAGGAGCTGAAGGAGGGAGGCTATCCCGTCACGCTGGTTTTTGACGGCGCCGGAACAGGCTGGGCGCAGGCTCTGCGGGATCCCAAGCATAAGCTGCATGCCAAGTACGCCGACCTTAAAAAGCTAGGCGTGGTCGAGGAGATATGCGACTTCTGCGCCGGGGCGTTCAAGGTGAAAGCTGGACTGAAGCAGATGTCGGACGCCGCCCTGGTCGGAGAATTCGAAGGGCATCCCAGCCTCAGGAAGTGGGCGGACCAGGGCTACCAGGTGATCGTCCTATGAGCGCGGCCGGGAACATGCAGCGTGGCCGCGACGCGAAGCAGGCGCATCCAGCGTAATGGGGCTTCGCCTTAGCGAACTTCTTTCATGACGTTGAGAAACACCTCTCCGATGCGCGGATCGAACAGGCCCTCCCGGACGCTGCGCTCGATATCCGCGAGCGCGGCGGCGGGCGTCCACGCCTCCTGATGGGGACGCCAGGATGTCAACGACTCGTAAGCGTCGGCGATGTGCAAGACGCGCGCCAATAGGCATATCTGCCCGTCCTTAAGCCCCTGCGGATATCCCGAGCCGTCGAAGCGCTCATGGTGCTGCTGGATTGCCTCGATGACTTCCGTACCGGTGGGAATCTGCAACTCGGCCAAAACTTTCTCAGCCTCGCGGACATGGGCTTTGATGAGCGTCTGATCCGGAAGGGGAAGCCTTTGAAGCTGATCCTCGCATTGGAGCAGGTGTTCGGGCACGTTGCGCTTGCCCAGGTCATGAAAATAGCCCGCCATAAAAGCCGCGCGAACCTGGCGCTCGTCCAAACCCATGGCATCGGCCGTCGCCGCGGACAGCGCGGCCGTCACCTGAGAGTGCCCCAGCGTGCCCTCCAGGGCTTCTATCGACATCACCGATTCTAGCGGCAGGCCCACCTCGGTGGAAAATCGATTATAGAGCTCTATGGCCCCGGCGGGCAGGCCGACCCGGTCCTGCAGCGGGTCCTTGAGCGCGATCACTTCATAGGCGGCGACCCGCTCTTTTTTTCCCTTGACCGTGACGAACCTGCGATCTTCCCCGGTCAGGAGTGCGGCCGCCACCGCCCTCTCGATGGGTTGGCGCTGGGAGGGATCGAGCTCCATCGCCTGACGGTGGTAGCGCAGCGCCCGGTGCATATCCCCCAGCTCCGAGCAGACATTGGCCGCCTCCAAGCAAAGCTTGGCCGTCGGCGCGTGCTCGACGGCGTCGGCCAGAAACTCCAGGCGCGCCTCCAGATTGCGGACCTCCTCATGGCTCAAGCCGCTGCGGATTTGGCGGATATGAAACCAGCGGCGGATGGACGCATAGGTTTCCTCATTGACGCAAACCCCCCCGACCGGGCACAGGGCCTGGAGGCGCGCCGCCAAGTTCACCGTGTCGCCCACCGCCGTGTAATTTTTTCGATTCTCCGAGCCCAGCAGACCGATCAGGGCCGGGCCGCTGGCGATGCCGATGCGCATCTTGAAAGGAAACTGCCGGTTGCCCACGCGCGCCTGCATCCTGAGCGCGGCCAGCACCGCCAAAAGAGGATGGTTGCGCGCCGCGTAGGGGGTGCCGAACTCGGCCATCAGACCGTCTCCCAAAAACTTGTCTAAATGCCCTTTAAACCGCGCCAGAATCGGGTCCATGGCCGAAAAAAGCGCGTTTAAATCCTCGATAACGCTTTCCGGCGGACGGTCCTCCGTCATCTTCGTGAAATCCGCCAAATCGGCGAACAAGACGGTCAGAGGGCGCTTCTCGTCGCGCAGCCGCCGGTCGATGATCAGCTTGGCCACGTAGGGGTCCATCGTGGCGTAGAGGACGGATTTGACCCGCTCCTTGGTCACCTCCAAGGCCGTCTGCTTCTCCTCGAGGCGCTTGTTGGAGTCGCTTAAAAGCTTCTGCAGGTCGTTGAGCTGATCGAGGCTTTGACAGGCCTTTTGATAGCGGGCGTGGAGCTGCTCGTTGAGCTTGCCCACCATGACGCCGGTGAGGATTAGAAAACAACCCCAAATTAGAATATGCATGTAAATGCCCATGCCGCTCATTTCCTGCGAAAAGGAGAGGGGGTCGAGGACGATGAAAAACGTCACCCAGGCGATGGATAGAAGCGCCCCCAGCAGGGCGCTGCGGGTGTTCATGAAATAGCCGGCGATGAGGACGGGGAGGAAGAAGAAGTTCAGGAAGGAGAGTTTCTGGTCGATGAAATACAAAATCACGCCGATGACCACCAGCGTGAACAAAACGAATAAGCCTTCAAAATTATTGAGGATGCCGCCGGCGATAGCCTTCATGATCGCCGGCAATAAGCGGCGCTCCGCGGTCGGCTGTGGTGATGGCATGCGTCAGTTCCCGCACCGGCACCTCGCGGCGCTTGGCCGCAGTGCTACTTGATGACGGCGCACTTGCCCGTCGATATCAAGTCCGGCCGGCCCGCTTTCTTAGCCGCCACCACAAAAAAATAGATTCCGCTTCCAACCCCCGAGAGGCTCCAGGCGTACTCATAGGCGTAGAGGCCCTGGATTCTCCGCGGGTTTTCCAAAAGGCGCGTCTGGTGGACGATTCCCCCGGAGGCGTCGTAGATGCGTATCTCCACCTCATCGGCGACGCCGGCCTCGATGTGCAGCGTGGTCTTGCTTGTCGATTTGGCCGGATTGGGGAAGGCGTACACTTCGCCCAGTTTGAAGTCGGATTCTTGCGGCTGATGAAACAGACTGCCCGAACTCTGTGCGGAGACAAGCCCGGCGCATAGGAGGACGCTCGCGATGATGGTCAATTTTCCTTTCATCTTAGCCTCTCTATATGATTCTACCACGCGCCGGCCCATCCGCAGGTGTCTTCCGGCCCAGGGGGCCTTAGGCCTAACGGCCCATCGGCGGCCGCGCCAATTTCAGCGCATTATCGCAGCCGTCCTTGTCCCCGAGGTCGCAATTCTTCTGAAAATGTTTGATCGCCTTTTGAATCTCCCCCTTTTGCTCGTAGGCCGTGGCCAGGTTGTAATAGGCCTTGGGCTCCTGCGGGTTGATCTCCACGGCTTTGCGGTAATGCGAAATAGCCTCGTCAAGGCGCCCTTTTTCATTGAGCGAAACCCCCAAATTGAGATGCGCGGTGGCGTATCTCGGGTTGATCTCCAGGGCCTTCCGGTAATACGCTATGGCCTCGTCAAAGCGGCCCTGGCGATAGAGGGCCAGCCCCAGGTTGATGTAGGCCATGACGTGATCCGGATTTAACTCCACGGCTTTCTTGTAATGAGCGATCGCTTCGTTCAGGGGGCCGATCTCCTCCAGGACGATGCCCAAGTTGTAGTGCGCATCGGCATAGCGCGGATTGATGTCCAGGGCTTTGCGGAAATGAAGAACGGCCCCGTCCAGATACCCCTGGTCATAAAAGGCGATCCCGAGGTTGACATGCGCGGTGGCGTACCGCGGAGCGATCTCCAGGGCCTTTCGGTAATGCCGGATCGCCTCCTCCAGGCGCCCCTGGTCATAGAAGGCGATGCCTAAGTTGTAATGCGCGTCGGCGTCGCGGGGATTGACCTCCACGGCCCTTCGAGATCGGGAAAACTTGTCTTCGGCGCGATTTTTATCGCCGCCGCCTCCGGGCCGGTTTAAATTCGCTACGGCTGAGGATGGGGCAAAGGCAAAAATCAAGGCCAGAAGCACGGCGGTCCCCCTCAATTTGTTCGCGTCTCTTGGTTTCATGACGCTTCCCCCATTTCGGTCTTGAGATGCCGTTCGCATGCTAAAGAGATACCGCATACGGCTTTAGAAAACCTTAACGGGCGCTTAAATAACGCTTAACTTTGCGGCGGGCCGATTCGGGGGGCTCGGACGGCGGCGGCGGGATTTGGTCTTCTCAGCCTTGCCGATAGGCCTCTTTGAGCTTGTGCTTTTGCACTTTTCCGGTGGCGGTTTTCGGCAGTTCGGTCACGAATTCAACCCGGCGGGGCAGCTTGAAATCGGCCACACGCGCGCGCAGGGCCTCCACTATCTCCTTGGCGCTCGAGGCGCAGCCCTGCCGGAGCACGATGAAGGCGGCCACCTCCTCTCCCCACCGCCTGTCGGGCAGCCCCACCACCGCCGCTTCGGCGATCTTGGGGTTTTTATAGAGGGCTTCCTCGATTTCCTTCGGATAGACGTTCTCGCCTCCCCGGATGATCATCTCTTTTTTGCGCCCGACGATGAAAAAGTAGCCTTCCTCGTCCCGGCAGCCCAGGTCTCCCGTAAACAGCCACCCGTCCCGAAGAGCTTTAAAGGAAGCCTCGGAATCATTCCAATAACCCTTCATGACATTTTCGCCCGACACGGCGATCTCGCCCACCCGGCCGGCTTCAAGCTCCGCGCCGTCCTCGCCTACGATTCTCATCGCCTGGCCCTTGAGCGGCAGGCCGATGGAGCCCACCTTTCTTTTTCCAGGCGGCGGGGGATTGAGGGATGAAACGCAAGTCCCCTCCGAAAGGCCGTAACCCTCCAGGATATGGGCTTTAAATTTCGCCTCAAACCGCTGAAAAACCTCCACCGGCATGGGGGCCGCTCCGCAGATGCAGAATCTCAGCGATGAGAGGTCGTAGCGCCCCGTCTCCGGAAGGCTCAAGAGCACGGAATAGACGGAGGGAACGCCGCTGAAGGCCGTGCAGCGATGCCCAGCGAGAAGCTCAAAGAACTCCTTGGGCTGAAACCGCCCCATAAGCACCATGCTGCCTCCGGCGTAAAGCGGACACAGCAGGGTCACCACTTGCGCGTTGACGTGGAAAAGCGGCAAGAAGCACAAGAAACGGTCCTTTTCATCCATCCCGATGGCCTCCACCGAATTTTCCACGTCAAAAAGGTAATTGCGGTGGGAGAGGACCGCCCCTTTGGGAAAGCCCGTCGTCCCGGACGTGTAGATGATGGCGGCCGGCGCTTCTGGATCGGCGGAAAGAGGGGCGGAAGCGGCCCGGCCCAAACGGCTCAGAACGTCTTTTTTAGGTTGCCCCGCCGCCAGAGTTTGGACATGGTTTAAGTCCGGGCATTGGCTCCTCAGCGCTCCAATCAAGGAGTCTTTTCCGGCCTCCGCCACCAGGACCTTGGCCCCGGAGTTCCTCAGGATATAACCGATCTCCGGCTCCTTAAGCAGCGGGTTGACCGGAACCGCGACCGCGGCCGATTTCAGGACGGCAAAAAAATAAATGATGAACTCCGGGCAATTGGGCAACAGCAGGGCGACGCGGTCGCCCGCCCGGACGCCGCCTCGGAGGATCTCATCGGCCGCCCCGTCGGAGGCCCGGTCCAACTCGCCCCGGCTCCAACCCTCGTGATCAAAAAAAAGGAACTGAGCCTCCGGGCGCTCCAGTGCCCTGCGGCGCAGAAGCTCCGGCAGAGTTAAACCCTTCATCTTTAGGGGGCTTCCTTGCGGCGCACGAGCATGGACCAACTGCCCTCCTGCACCGCCGCCTCGTCTTGATTGAGCAGTTCGGTTTTGAAAACCACGATTCCCCCGCGCGCTCCCAGCGACTTCAAGCGCGCCACCTCCATGCGCACAGACACCTTGTCGCCGATGCGGATCGGCCCCTTGAATTTCCATTCAAGTCCCGTGAAGGCCAGCACGGTTTCCCGGATGATGCCGATCTCGTGGAGCAGGCCGCTGGCCAGAGACAGTCCCAATAGCCCGTGGGCGATGCGGCCTCCGAACGGCGTCCGGCGCGCGAAGTCCTCGTCGAGATGCAGGCGGTTCTTGTCCCCGGAGAGGTCCGCGAAGCGGCGGATGGTGTCTTCCTGAACCTCGAAAGCGTGGGGACTGTTGAATTTCTGTCCCAGGCTAAATTCCTCGAAATGAATGCTCATGGCGTGTCCTCCCGTTCAAAATGCCGAATGTCGCTCAGGCGGCCGCGGCGTTCTTTCTCGAAAACCGGCCGCAGCCTCATGCCGATTTTCAGCGGACGCTCGGACTCGATTTTTAAAAAATGCTGGAGATCGGTATCGGCCCCATCCAAACGTATGAAGCCGTAGCCGTAGGGCACCGGCTTCTTTAGCCCGGTTTCAGGGTCGATGAAAGCGAAGCGCAGCACGGTGAAGGCCGTCAAAGTCCCCAGCGGGCCCACCTCCGCCCACTCCTCCATTTTCCGGTAGCATGGGCCGCAGAGAGGGCGCGGGGGCACATAGACCCTGCCGCAACCCGGGCAGCGGAGTCCCATAAAACGGCCGTGGTCGCGCAGTTCGGTCAAAAAACGGCTGCCGGCGCGGCCTACGCTGTAGCGGTAGGGTTGAAACGCTCCGCCGCTGGCGAAGACCAAAACATCCCGCCGGTTAAGCCGGTTTATCTCGGCCATAAATCAAAAGGTCGGACCACATGCAGCCGCCGAATCCCGTTGACAGGGCGACCTCCACGTCCGGCACCTGCCGCGCTCCCGCCCGGTCCATGATCTGAAGCGCGCACTCGGCCGCGCGGATGAGTCCTGTGGCGCCGATGGGGTTGGTCGAGAGCGCTCCGCCCGAAGGATTGACGGGCAGTTCGCCGCCCATATCCGTCGCGCCGTCCCAGATGAGCCGGGCGGCTTGGCCCGGCCCCGCCAAGCCGAGGGCCTCCATCCACGCGAGGTTGGCGAAGGAATAAGGAGTATAAAGCTCCATCATGTCTATCTCTTTCAAGGGCTCCCGGATGCCGGCCTTCCGGTAGGCTTCGCCGGACGCCGCCTCCAGGGACTTGAGCGGATAAAGCTGCACGTCTCCCAGATAGGAGTACAAGTGCCGGGTGGCGGTCGCCAGAATCCAGGCGGGCCTGGGGCATATCTTTTCCGCCGCGTCCTCCGAGGCGTAGATCACGGCGCAGGCCCCGTCCGAGCGCGGGCACATATCCAGGACCTTGATGGGGTCGGCCAACATGGGAGAGTCAAGGACATGGGAAACGCTGATCTCTTTGCGCAGATGGGCATGGGGGTTGTTGATCGCATGCCTGCGGTCGCGCACGGCCGCCCGCGCGGCGTCCTTCTCCGTCACCCCGAAGCGCCGCATGTAAACGGATGCCTCCACCGCCAGTCCCGACACGGCGCCGGCGAAGACGAGGCGGTCCCATACCGGGTCGAAGGCGGTGGTGATCGCGCCGGTCGTGTCCGACTCTGAATTTTTCTCCCAACCGACGACCAAAAGCTTCTCGAAAAGCCCCGAAGCCACCAGGTGGTATCCGGCGACGGCGAGCGTGCTTCCGGTCGTGCCGCCGGTGGTGAGTTTGAGGACCGGCTTAAGAAGCCCGCCGTTGGCGTCGATGGACCAATGCTCGACGCCGTTGATCCCTTCGAAATGGTCCATGTTGCCCACGATCACGCCGTCGATATCCTCGCGCCGGAGCCCGCTATCTTCCAAAGCGCGCCGCACCGCCTCGCCGATGAGCTCGCCGCCGGTCGCGTCCCAGCGGTTGGCGGCATGCTCCGTTTGCCCCGTCGCGACGATCGCCACGCGCTTGGTCATCCGTTTTTTCCAAGAATCCAAACGCAGTGGGACTGGCCGCAAATACCGCTCTGCGCGTGGGCCAAAGTCCTGCGGGGCTCCGGCGCCTGATTGGCCGCCTTTCCACGAAGCTGAAGGACGGCTTCGATGACGCGCACCAGGCCCGCGCTGATGGGGGCATGGGCGCAAAGGCAGCCTCCGGACGGGCTCACGCGGCTTTTGTCCATGGCGCCAAGGCCGAGCTCCTCCAGCCACAGGGGCTCTTGATACGAAAACGCCGCATAAATTTCCGCCACGTCGATTTCGCGCAGGGGATCGGAAATGCCTGCCATCCGGTAGGCCGTTTGAGCGGCCTTCCGAAGGGCCGCCGATTCCCAAAGATTTCTGCCGGTCATGCGCGCGTCGGCGCAAAGCGAGACGCCCTCGATCCAAACCGGGTTGGAGCAACGCCGGCGCGCAAAATCCTCACCGGCCAGAATGATGGCCGCAGCTCCGTCCGAAAGAGGGCCGGCGTCCAGCTCCCGGATGGGCGGAGCCAGCGGTTTTGAAGCCAGGACCTCCGAGATCGAAATTTCGCGGCGGACCTGGGCATAAGGATTGAGAACGCCTTTGGCCCGGTTTAAACGCACCACCTCCGCCAAGTCGCGCTCGCTCAAGCCGCGGCGCTCCATATAAACCCGGGCCTGAAGCGCCGCGGCGGAGACAAAATCCAGGCCGAGGGCGCGCTCATAGACCGGATCGAAGCAGGCGTTGCTGATAAGGAGCGGGTCTCCTTCGGAAGATTTGGAGTGGGCCGTCACCAAGGTGGTCGAGTAGCCGCCGGAAAGAATCCGGCTCAGCCCGTAGAAAGCGGCGAAGGCGCCATCGCCTTCGACCGTGGAAATATTCAGGCCCCCGCCGAAAGCGGCCCCGGCCGCGTCCCCGACGGCCATGCTGGAGATCGTCCGCCCGTCCAAAAAATCGTTGGATGCGGTGACGATGTTTCCCATCTCCGAAATGTCCATGCCCGCGTCCTTGAGGGCCTGGTCCGCGACCTCATAAACCAAGTCCGCGTAGGTCTCGGCCTCCTTGCGGGCCTCGAAAACCGTTTGGGCCGCTCCGATGACCGCGACGCGTTGCATAGCTCAGCGGACGGGCCTGAAATAGCGGAGGTCGAAAAGCCCTCCGGAGGGGCGCTCGGCAAATACGGCCTCCACCCGCAGCCCGATTTTAAGCTCGTTGAGCGAGGCCTCGCCCAATAAGTGCAGCAGGGCGGTGTCGGCCCCGTCCAGCCGGATGAGGCCGTAGAGCGGATTTCGTTCGGGTTGCGCGGGACTCTTGTAAAGCGCCTGGGTGAATGAGACCAGGCTTCCTTGGGGCCCGATTCCCCCCCGGTCTTCGCAAGCCGCAAAGCAGTTTCCGCAGTGTTGAACCGGCGGAAGATAAACTTTTTCGCAGGCGGGACAGCGGGTCGCCAGAAATTTTCTTTCTTTAAGCGCTATGAAAAAGCGCGTTCCCAGGATTCCCGCCGACCAGCGGTAAGGAACCTGGATGCGGCTTTCGTGCACCAAAATTTCATCTCCGGCCGCCGGATTCATGGTTTTTTGGATTCGCGCAGGGCTTCCTTTATAAGCTCGCCGGCGATGATGAGCGTCTGAATCTGCGAGGTTCCGCCGCCGATGCCGGAAAGAGCAGCGTCCCGGTAAAACCTTTCCACGGGACATTCCCGGGTAAACCCGTAACCACCCAGAATCTGCACCGCCCACTGGGTGGCCCTCAAAACCATCTGGGCGCCGAAGAGCTTGGCGAAAGAAGCGAATTTCGAAGCCTCCATGTTCCGGTCCAGCCTCCAGGCAGCTTGGCGGGTCAGAAGCCTGGCGGCCTCGATTTCGGTCGCCATCTGCGCCAGCATTTCCTGGACCAATTGAAAGCTCGAAATGGGCCGTTTGAATTGCCGTCGCCGCATGGCGTAGCTCAGGGAGTAATCCAATGCCGCTTGGCCTATGCCCACGGCCATGCCGGAAAACACAGCCCGCTCCATGTCCAGTCCGCGACGCATATACGCCAGGGCTCCGCCTTCCTCGCCCAGAAGGTTTTCCGCCGGCACCTCGCAATCGTTGAAATGCAGCTCCGACAAAGGGGAGCCGCAAGTGCCCAGCTTGGGAATGTCTTTGCCCACCGCAAATCCTGGAAAATCCCTTTCGACGATGAAAAGGCTCAAGGCCCCCCGCCCACTTGCGCGCCGGGTGCGCGCGAACACTAAAAAAATCTGCGCGGCCGAACCGTTGGTGATGAAAATCTTTGAGCCGTTGAGGATATAACTGTCCCCTCGGCGCACCGCCCGCGTCTTGAGCGCGGCGGCATCCGAGCCCGCCTCCGGCTCGGTCAAGGCGAATGCCCCTATCCATTCGCCCGACATCAGCTTGGGAAGGTACTTGCGCCGCTGCGCCTCGCCGCCGCGCGCGTAGAGATTGTGGGCGCAGAGAAAGGCGTGCGCTCCATAAGAAAGGGCCAGAGCGGCCGAGGCGCGGGAAAGCTCCTCCATGGCCAAGGCGCAGGAAAGGAAACTGGCCCCGGATCCCCCGTAGTCCTGCGGAACCGCAAGCCCCAAAAGGCCCAGGCGGCCGAGTTCCCTGAACAGTTCGGCGGGCAGGCGCCCGGATTGTTCTATCTCCTGAGCGGCCGGCTGGAGCCTGGAGCAGGCGAATTCGCGGGCCGTGTCCCTGGCTGCCTGATTTTCCTCGGAGAGAAGGCTGAGCATCGAGGCCTAGGGATGCGCGAAATTATCCCAGGCCAGCTTATGCCGGCACTGGTTGACGGTGCGGCGCGAGACGTTGATGCCCGATTCATCGGCCAGGCGGCGCATGAGCTGGTCGTCGGTGACCCCGGGTTGAATATCCCCTTGCTCCAGCCAATGGGAAAGGATGATAAGGACCACGGCGCGCTGCGGGGTGAGAAGCCTTTTGAGAGGAACTTCCTCGCCCCAAGGCAGCTCCACGGAGCGGCGCCCCACCGCCCGGCTGACCGTGCTCGGGGCCACCCCGATGCGCCTGGCAAGCTCCCGCAAACTCAGCGGGCGCCGCCGGAAATCCAGCCGGCTCTGAAGGTAGGCGGCCTGAACCGCGGTGATGCGGGAAAGAATTTGGAACAAGGTGTCCTGGCGCAAATTGAGCAGCTCGATTTTTTTGAGCAGGGAGCGCAAGCGGCGTTTTTGAGAGCTCGTCAGGCTCTTCTTCTGCTTCCAGTCCTCCAACTGCTCATAGAGCACCTCATAGCGGCCGCGGGCCCAATGCGGCGCCAAGAATTGAAAATAAATATTCTCGGGGTCGCGCAGGTCCCTCTCAACGCGCGCGATGCAATGGTAATGCAGCCCCGCCGTCTTGGAAACGCTGGAGGGGCGGAAAAACTCCGAGCGCGCCCCCACTTCCAGCACCAGCTCCAGGATGCGCTTTCCCTCCGACTCGGTCAGCTCGAGCTGGCGGCAGAGCTCCGGCAGGGGTTTTGTCTCCTCCGCGTAAAGAAAGTATTTTTCAAACGCGTCCCGGCCTATGCGGCGGATCAGCCGCATCAATCCTTTATGCTTCTCCAGAATGTCGTGAATATCGGCGGAGTCCGTCGCGGCCGCGATGTTCTCTTTGAGTTCGTAGAAGCCGGGGTGCAGGCTGGAGGCCGGCCAACGGCTGCGGCGCAGCAGCGACGGCCCGCCGGAAGAACCGTGCAAAAGCTGCTGGAAGAGGGGGTCCGATTCGAGCTCCGCCACCTCCCGGGACACCTCCGGCTCGGTCATGGAAATCCACCGGGTCGCCACCAGGCGGCTTTGCAGAAGCTGCTGCGTCTGGAGCTTTTCCCGAAGCTCCAATTTCGGCGCCGAAGACATAAAAACATTATGACTAATAAACGGGGGCATTTCAATTTAAGTTCAAAATAATCTTTCTGCGCGCCGCGACGCATCGTCCAACCGCCTTGCGTCGGAGAACCCCCCGCCGCCATCTGGACAATCTCCCAACGTTAGACCGAATTCCTTCATACGGGGGCTGCCGCCGGGTTTGCCCTAGGGCCCCCTGGCCCCTTTGGGACCCCTCCCGTGGTTCCCCTCCACCGACGGGAAGTCGGCGGAGCCACCCCTCCGCTAAGGGGGCCTACGAGCAAATCCCGGCGTCCTCCCCCTTAAAAATCATGGACAAAAAAATTCGTCGGCCCAAAGGATGTCAAACCAGGCACGGACACTCCGGATACTGATATACTTATATGGCGCGCTGGCTTCTATGCCTGAAAAACCTTATTCTGTGTTCGAAGCATAAGGCGATTTAGAAAGTCCCGCATGTCGGGCCAGACACAAATACCCAGCGTGGCGGCGGTGCCGGGTTGCCACAATTGAGCGCCCGCGCTAGAAAACCAGGGATGTGTTTCAATGACCAATGAAATGAAGTCGGACCATGTGGAACTAGTGCTGCATGGTAAAGAAGAACGGAATCTCGAATATAAAGGGAGCCTTGATTTTTCAACTTCTACAACTAAGGCCATGTTATTGACCTTTGCATAAGTAATGGAATAATAAATCATCTTGCCCATGGCAGATCGGAAGCGTAGATGCAGGACCAGAGCAACTTCTGGGACTGGCGAATTCTCTGGAGGGG
>JACQRQ010000025.1 GCA_016206405.1 Elusimicrobiota bacterium
CCTGAACCTCCTGGAGGGTCAGGCGGACCTGCTCGGCCCGTTGTGGCGCTCTTCGTTTGAGGCTCCGATAGAGCCGGAGGAAGGAAGGACGAAACTCAAAAGTCACGCTAAAGGGATTTTAGATATTTGGCTGCTTGCTCGGCGGAGCGGAAGACCTTCCCGCGGCCCCGAGTTCTGAGCTTCTCGATCTTGAACCACTCCTTCTTGCTGAACCGAAGCGGCCTTTCCTTAAGGGTCACGGGGACCACCTCCACCCTCCCCTTGCGCAGACGGAAACCCACCTTGTCCACTCCGGGACGGATATGCAAGAGGTTTCGTATGGGACCGGGGATGGTGGCCTGCCCCTTGATGTTGGTCGAACTGATCCACAAAAACTCAGCCATAGACATCCTCCTAGGTATTACTTCTGTACTTAGTATAACACGGGAGCGCGCCCTTTTCAAGGGGCCGCTTCAGACTCACCTGAAATGCGTTTCAACGGCAAGAGGAACGACGGGTTAAACGGGTTCGGCGGTGAGGTCGTATTCGGAGGCCCCGACGACGCGGAGGTCGGCGAAGTCGCCGATGCGCAGGTAATGCTTGGCGGCGTCCACCAGGACTTCGTTGTCCACCTCGGGCGAGTCGTGTTCGGTGCGGCCGATATAATCGCCGCCTTCCTTGCGATCAATCAAAACCTGGAATGTCTTGCCCACCTTGGCGGCGTTAAGCTCCATTGAGATGCCCTGCTGCAGGGCCATGAGGGCCTGGGCGCGGCGCTTCTTCTCTTTGGCGGGGACCGAGTCGCGCAGGGAGAAGGCAAACGTGTTTTCTTCGTGTGAGTATTCGAAAACGCCGAGGCGATCAAAGCGCGTGTCGCGCACCCAATCGAGCATTTCCTCGTGTTCCTTGAGCGTCTCGCCGGGGTAGCCGGTTATCAGCGTCGTGCGCAGAGCGATGCCCGGGACCTTGTCGCGTATGGCCGCGATGAGGCCGGTGGTCTTGGCCTTGGTGCTTCCCCGGCGCATGGATGCCAGAATCCGGTCGGAAACGTGCTGCAGCGGCATGTCCAAATACTTGCAGATATTGGAGCGCTCGCGCATGACGTCTAAGACGTCGTCTGGAAATCCGGCAGGGAAGGCGTAGTGCAGGCGGATCCAACCGATGTCCTCCACGTCCGAGAGCGCCTTGAGCAAATCGGCCAAGCGGCGCTTGCCGTACAAGTCCAGGCCGTAGTAAGTCGAGTCCTGCGCGATCAGCAACAGCTCGCGCGCGCCGCCCGCGGCCAGACGCTTGGATTGCTCGACCAGCGTTTCCAGCGGAATCGAGACGTGGCGCCCGCGCATAAGCGGGATCGCGCAAAAAGAGCAGGGGCGGTCGCAGCCTTCCGAGATTTTGAAATAGGCGAAGTGCCGCGGCGTCGTGAGCAGGCGCTCGCCGACGAGCTCATGCTTGTAGTCGGCTTTCAAGGTCTTGAGCAGCCGGGGCAGGTCGCCCGTGCCGAAGTAGGCGTCCACTTCCGGGATTTCCTTTTCCAGGTCGCCCTTGTAGCGCTCCGACAGGCAGCCGGTGACGATGAGCTTCTGGACGAAGCCTCTTTTTTTGGCGTCCGCGTAGCGCAAAATCGCGTCGATAGACTCCTGCTTGGCGGCGCCGATGAAGCCGCAGGTGTTGATGATGACGATGGCCGCGTCGTCGGGATCGGTCTCGTGCTCCACCTCGAATTTATTGGCCTTGAGCTGTCCCATCAAAACCTCCGAATCATAAAGGTTTTTTGAGCAGCCCAGGGTGACGACGTGGACTTTGTTTTTCTTGAGGGTTCTGGCGCGCATGAATGATCAGATTGTTTTGAAACCGGCGCGTTGAGGCAAGCGCAGTCTAAGAGTATTATACCACACCCGAATACGCGCGTTCCGCTCAGGCATCAACTGGCGGCCCACTCACTGTCATGGCAGGGTGGCGGGTAAGAATTTCAAGGCGTTCTCGCTCCTGCAAGAGATTCGTTTGCGCCCGTCCACTACCTCCTCCTCCAGTTCCAGCAACTGCAATGTTCCGTCGCGCCAGCCGATTCCAGCGATAATGGGGGGTTTGGAAAGGGTCGGGAAGTCCATGCTGATGAGATCACATTGCATCTCGGCCCCCTCGAAGGAGAGGGCCACGCTGTACCTGATCGGCACCTCGCCAACACGGGCCTCCAAGGGATCGAAATATGACCAACGCCCTTCAGGGTCCAGGTAGGTCCCCTGCATGATCTGGAACGCTGCCCATCGGGCGACAGCCTCCTCTATATCGTTTCCTGCGTAAAATTCCAGGCGGACGTAGCGCCGTGGAGGTCCTCCCCCAATAGAAAGTTCGACTTCTCCTTTCGAATTCCCGCTTTCTGGAATCACGCTTAGCCGGAGCACGGGCCACTTCCCTCCGGACTTAGACGTCAACTCGCCCTCTCCACCGGCAATCACAAGCGTAGAAGTTCGCGGCGCCTTAGAAATCACTTTTTTAGACAAAGAGTATTTTCTCTCCTCGCCGGCCTCCTGCACGATCAAAGTGGCCCCGCCGGCGTCCTCCTTCTCGCCGAATTGGAGGTAGAACCAGCCCCAGGGCCCCAGGAGTTGGTCCAAAACGCGATAAACGCTGCGCTCCGCCTGAATCGTCTCAACGGCGGGCTTGAGAATCCAAAGTCCCCTGAGATCGGAAGGATCAAGGTTGTTGCCGCGCGACAACGAGCCAAAAGCCAAGGTCCGGTCAAAAGCCGGCTGCACGTGTTTTAGCAGCTCCTGCGTGCGCGTCCGCGTCTCGGGCGCGGCGATCCCCCACATGTCGAGGCGTGCCGCTTCATTTTCAGCCTCCTCGGGCGACCCAGCGGCTTCAAGCTTTTTCAAGCGGTCGAAGCCTTCCAAATCGGCCTGAAGTCGTTGTTCGTATTCCATCGCCACCTTCAAATCGCGCGCCGCATGAAACCTGCCGATCTTGGCGCCTGCGAGTCCGACCTTGCCCGCATCATAGACTTCGTCTCTCGCGCGGCCATGGAACCACTTCGGTTGTGCCGGCCTGATATCCCATAGTCCGCCCGGAAAAAGGACGTGCAGATCACTCAACTCTTGGGAAAGCTCCGTGATGGGAAGCACCAAAACGCCCATGCCATAACACCACGCCGCCTGTCCAAAGGACTGCAAGTCCCGGTAGGTCTTCACGCAAGCGATATAGGCTGACAGCTCGCTGGGGTCCCTTTCCAAGGCGGCTGCGATATCTTCTAACGCCCGCGCATTGTCCTTGGCCAAATTCCGCGCGATGGCCCGCGCGGCGAGAAGCAATGCGGCATCCTGGGGCCTGAGATTGAGGGCCCTGCCGAAATCAAGCGCGGCCTTCTCGTAGCGGCCGTTGAACAGGTAGAGGTCGCCCCGAAGAATGAAGCTTTCCGGATCTTCTGAGGCCCCGAACCGGATCGCTTGGTTAACGTCTTCCAAGGCTTGCAGGTCCTCTCGCAACTGAAAGTGCAGACGGGCACGCTCTTTGTGCAGCTCGGCCGACTGGGGATAATCCGCGATGGCCAGGCTCAAAAGGCTGATCGCCAGGCGGTAATGATGTTCTTTCTGCAGCGGCAGTTGCCTGACATAACGGACGACCGCCTCTGTGTCGCCCAGGTCCACCTGCTCCGACACACGCGCCTTGTCCAAGGTGCGGCGTCCCTCGCCGACCGCAAAGACCGTGGATATCGGCTCGTGGGATGGGATGGCGGCTTTCAACGGCAGTGCTAGCAGGCATAAGAGACTTTGCACAACACACAAGCGTTTAAAATCAGTTTGCATATCCTTTCCACCCGTCACCGACGATGAGGACTTCCCCCCACTCATCGCCAAAACCGTTTCCAAGTCGCCTTTAGATTTACTTCAAGCTGCGTTTAATGTCCTCGTGCGTTCCGGCGACAAGGAAAACGACTAGATCGCCTTTCCAGGAAAAAAGAACCCGGTCCTGCAGGGATGACCGGATTTCCCATATATGGCCGCGCAATTTCTTTAATCCCAAGCCTTGGGACGGGGGCGTGCGCTTTTCGAAACAGGCGATCAGATGGGAGACAGTCTGATGGATGGCTTCCAACCGTCTTAAGTCGCGGATGGAGCGCAGACTCCGCGCATAGGACGGGAGTTCAGAATATCGCATCAAACTCTTAGCCCGAAAACCTCAGTTGCGGCCTCTTTCTCTTCTGAAAGTGCCGCACAACATTATGCAACTGAGGTTGCGCCTGCGGCGCCGGACAACCCCGTCGCTGTTTTACAGCGACGGCCCTGCGGGCGAATTCCCCAACTGGGGAATTCGGGTTAGCGAGTCAAGCGGCGATGGCGCCTCAGAAATTCTTTGGCGGGGGAGGTTTTCTTTGCGCGGCTCTCGGACAAGCGCAGCATTTTCGCCCACTCGTCTTCCGTAAAGGGGTCCGCCTGAGGAGTGATTTCGGCCTTAGTCAGGAACACCTTGGATCCATCCGCCACAAAACCTATGATTTCTCCCTTGTTGCGGATGCCCAAGATGTCCCGCACTTTTTTGGGAAGGGTGACCTGAAATTTGGCCCCCACGTGGCTGCTCCATGTCTGCATAAGGTCCCCCCAAGTACGTATTTCCTACTAGTAGTATAGTAGGAATCTTCCTCCCCGTCAATGCTTCTGCCGCGTTCGGCGCATTTTAAATGATTCGATGCGTCCCATTGCGGAATCGTACTATATCTGGTACGATTTTAGCATGACCACTTTAACAACCAGCCAGGCCCGGGCGCGGCTCTTCCAGCTTGTGGATGAGGCCGTGATGTCCCATAAACCGGTGCAGATCAAGGGGCGCCGCTCCTCCGCGGTTCTCATCGCCTCCGAGGATTGGGATGCGATCCAGGAGACGCTTTATCTATTGTCCATCCCAGGCATGCGCAAGTCCCTTCTTAAGGGCATGAAGACCCCCTTGAGCAAGTGCTCCAAGAGGCTGCCCTGGTAAGCTGGGAGCTCGTTTTCACGCGGGATGCCTGCAAAGATGCAAAGAAGATTCAGGTCGCGGGACTTCAGGCTCGCGTGGATGCGCTTCTCGCGATACTGCGCGCAAATCCTTTCCAAAATCCTCCCCCCTACGAAAAACTTGTCGGGGATCTCGCCGGCGCTTATTCAAGACGCATCAACATCAAGCATCGTCTCGTCTACCAAGTTTTTAAACCCAAGCGGACAGTAAAAATATTACGCATGTGGACCCACTACGAATAAGGACTCGCAGGCCGGACGCGCAGAGGACTCCCCCCACCTTCCCTCAAACCGTTTGGCGGGTACCCAATATCCCGAAGATCACCGGTACCGGCCCATCCGCTTTTTAGACCGGCGACCGCCCTTGCCCGCCCGGATATTGCGCAACGTAGTCCTGTGTTGTTTCCCGTTCATTGGAGAGGGCGAGAGCTCGATCCCGAACACCTCCTCGATATTCCCGTCCGAGAGCTTCTTGTGCTTGCCGCCTTTCTTGCCCCTGGCGATGACGCTACCGGCCTGCGCCGAGCCGACGAGTTCCTCGTGATTGACGCCGCGCAGCAGGAATAGGAGCTCCGGCTTTTCATCCAGGCGCGCGCCCACTCCGTACAACACCCCCGCCACGTGCTTGCACATCTCGGCCCAGTCCGGACAAGAGCAGTGTAATGCAATTTCCTTCGGCAACGGAAAGAGCCCTCTGTCGCGGTCGGTTACCACCTCCATAACGCGCTCCGAGAGCCTTCCGCGCAGAAGGTCCAGGAGGGAAGCGACTTTCCCTCCGCAGCGCTCCTTCATCGCTTTCCACCGGTCGCCCGGGAGCGTCTTCATCTTCACTTTGACCTCGTAGAGATGGGAGCCTATCACCTTGGCCTGCACCTCGCCCTTCTTGATATCGAGGTGGCAGACCGAGCCGTTGCGGACGTATGTCCGGCCGCGAGGCAGGCGGTTTTCGTAGTCGCTGAACTTTTCGAGGTGCTCGCACCAAGCCTTGCCCCAAAAGGTGCGCGCGATCTGCCGGCCCTCGACGCGGACCGGCGAGACTTCCACTCCCTTGTTGCGCAGCTTCTTCATTTGCAGGATCGCCTTGCGCCGCCGCTGCGCTACCGGCACGTATGGACTCCATCCATATCCCCAAGCCATTCCGCTCCTCCTTACTCGTCGCCTGCAACAGCGATTCGATGCACGTCGAGCGCGACAAATTTAAGCAGTTCGTCGTCCTTCATCTCCGTCATCATCGCCTGCCCCCCGGTCTCCAGAAGGTCCTTGGCAAGCGCCGTCTTGTCGCGGATCAGAGCGTCTATCTTCTCCTCGTTCGTGCCTCGGCAGACGAACTTGTGCACCATGACGTTTCTCTTCTGTCCGATGCGGAAAGCGCGGTCGGTGGCCTGGTTTTCCACCGCCGGGTTCCACCAGCGGTC
>JACQRQ010000286.1 GCA_016206405.1 Elusimicrobiota bacterium
AAGCGCCCGCGCATCCACGGGCAGCAACGGCTTTCCGAAGCGAAAACTCCTGTCTTTATCCACCAAAACGGCTTTCACCCCGCGCACAAAGCCTTCGCGGCGGATCATCCGGGCGGCGACCTCGAAATCGAGCCTGTAAGTTTCCTCCGGAGAGGCGGCGGCGTTGCGCTCGATGAGGCAGTCGGTCACCCACAGGCTCTCGGGCCAAAGCGGCGTCAAAAGCTCAAGCGCCCGCTTCGCGAAAGAGTCCCCGGAGGACTCCAGCGCCCGGATTATCTCTTCGAAGTTCCCGTGCCCGAAAAACCGGCCTATATCCTGCGCGGCCTCATCCTGCGCCGGCCTGGGAAGGCGGATTTGTTTAATAAGCTCATGGATTCGGACGCCGGTGAATTCGGAGCTTCCCACTAATTTCTTAATCTGCTCCTCCAAGGCGTGCCAATTCTCCTTGCTTACGACGGCGTCGGCGATTTTCCAAGCCGCCGCCTGCGCGGCTGAAAACGAAATCCCCGTCAGCATCAGGTACTTGGCCGCCGCCTTGCCGGCGTATTCCGGCAGGAGGTGCGAGGCGCCGACGTCGCCGAAAAAGCCGATCTTGGCCTCGGGCATGGCGAAGACGGCGTCTTCGCGGGCCACCAGGAAACGGGAGGCGCGCGCGACGCCCAGCCCCCCGCCCATCGCGATCCCATGCACCATGGAGATGACCGGCTTTGGAAAGCGCCGAATTTCCAGATCGGCGGAGTACTCCTCCTTGAAGAATTCATCCGCCTCGGCGGCCCGATCCCCCCCGATCCACTCAAAAACGCGCTTGACGTCGCCGCCGGAGCAAAACGCCCGCTCCCCCGACGCCTTGATCAACACTCCCTGAATGGAGGCGTCGCCCGCGAATTGCCGCAGCGCCGTGCGGATATCCCGGAACATGGAGTAGCTCAAGGCGTTGAGCGCCTCGGGGCGGTCGAGGACCAAAATTCCCAAACCTTTGTCGACCGCCGCATGCACGCGGCCATCGGGACGATTCAGAGTCTCTTGCGACATCGGGAAGTTCATTCTATAAAAGTTTGGACGCGGCGCAACAGAAATTCGCCTCAGGCCGAGGCGCGAGCACTCCCTTCGCAGTGCTACGGGGACCCGGATGCGCCAGTGGCGCGGCGGCAATCCTCATCGTAGTCGCGCATGGCGGCGAAACAGAGGGCGCCGGCGACCAGCAAAGCGGCCAAGGACAGGCTTAGGGCGGTCCTCAGGTCCGTCAAATCCGAGACGTAGCCGATGAGCGTGGGAGAGAGGGCGTCGCCCAAGGCGTGAATCGCAAAAATATTGACGGCGAAAGCGATGGAGCGAATCGACACGGCCGTCACGTTGATGATCACCGCGTTTAAAGGTCCCATATTCAAGAAAGCGAAAAACTCCGCCAAGAAAATAAAAATGACGGCCCACGTAAAATTGCCGACCCATAGCGCCGCCACAGCGAAAGGGGCGGCGAGAATCAGGCCCATTCCCGACAGAAGGAGGTACGCTTTGGAGTTGAGCCGCAACAGCCAATCGCCGAGCCAGCCCCCCGCGAGGCTCCCCGAGACGCCGGCGACCACGGTGACGCCGCCAAAGAGCATGCCGGCCTTGCCCACGTCCATGCCCCAATTGCGGACAAAAAAGGACGGCATCCAAGTCGCCAAGCCGCCGAGGGCGAAGGTCATCGCCGCCACCGCCAGGGAATTGTAAACATAGGTCCTATTTCCAAGGAGGGCGGCATAGGCGCGCCCCGGCGCGGCATTGCCCCTCACAGTGCCGCCCACCGGCGCGGCGGCGATCTGCGCCGCCGGCTCCTTTCCCAGGCGGGGATCCTTTAGAAAGTGGGCCGCGGCGGCAATGAGAAGGCCCGGCACGCCGACGATATAGAAGGCCGCCCGCCAACCGAAATGCTGCCCCAGCATGCCTCCGGCGATGTAGCCGACGGCGCTGCCCACCGGTATGGCCATGGAAAAAAACGCCAACACGCGGCCCCGCCGGCCGGGGGAAAAATATTCGGCGAGAAAGGACGGGCTGATGGAGCCGTAGCTGGCTTCCCCCACGCCGACCAGGGACCGGGCCCCCAAGAGCTGCGCGTAGGAGCCGGAGAGTCCGGAAAAAACGGTGGCCAAGCTCCACACCCCCACGCCGGAGGAGAGATAGACCGCCCTGGACACCCGCCCGGCGCCGGCGTCGGCGGCATGCCCGATGAAGGGCGCGACGCACATGTAAACAAGCATGAACGAGGAAGCCAGCGCCCCCAATTGGGTGTCCGATAAATTCAAATCCGGCTTTATCAAAGGAAAGACGGCGTAAAGCACCTGCCGGTCGATATAATTGAGCAGGTTGACGACGAAAAGAACCCCGGCGACGTAGAAGGCATAGCGGCCGTCGATGACGCCCTCTTCATGTCGTCCTGTTAAATTGGACATGTTCGAGATTGTACAAAAAATCCCTCCCCCGCCAGCGCCGACTCCCGCGGCCCGCGCTTGACAGCGCCGGGTTTAAATTTACAGAATTATTAACGTGATTCATCTTGCGGACGTGACCAAGCGATACGGCGACACCGTGGCCGTGGACGGCGTCAGCTTCGACATACAGCCGGGAGAGGTGGTCGGCTTTTTGGGTCCCAACGGCGCGGGGAAAAGCACGACCTTGAAGATGCTGACCTGCTACCTGCCGCCGACCTCCGGCGAAATCACCGTCGCCGGCCTGGACGTGCTGGAGCAATCGCTCGAAGTGCGCCGTCGCATCGGCTATCTCCCCGAGAACAATCCCCTTTACGAGGATATGGAAGTGGCAGAATACCTGGAGTGGACGGGCGTAGTGCGCCGCATGCCGCCCGGGCAAATCCGGGAGCGCATCAAGACCGTCGCCGAGCAATGCGGGCTGGCGAGCGTCATCGGCAAGGACATCGGCCAGCTTTCCAAGGGCTTTCGCCAGCGCGTCGGGATGGCCTGCGCCATCCTGCACGATCCCCCCATTCTTTTTCTCGATGAGCCGACCTCCGGCCTCGACCCCAATCAGAGCCGGGAGGTGCGCGAGCTCATCCTCACGCTCAAGCAGTCGAAGACGGTGCTGCTTTCGACGCATATCCTGCCCGAGGTGCAGGCCGTCTGCGACCGGGTCATCATCATCCACAAAGGCAAAATCATCGCGCAGGGAACTCCCCAAGATTTGACGGGCGCCTCGGCCAAGAAGATGAAATTTTATGTAACGCTCAAATCCGACGGCGCGGACGCGTCGCAAGTCCTCTCCGGCCTGCGGGAGCTGCCCGACGTCCGCTCGGTGGAAAGCAGGAATCAAAACGGCGAGATACATCTCGAAATCGTTGCCAGCACGGACGGCGCCGATATCCGGGAGCGGCTTTTCCGCCATGCCATCGATAAAAATTGGACGCTTCTGGAGCTGCGCCGGGAAACGGCCAGTCTCGAAGAGGTTTTTCGCGAGCTGACCGTTCAATAATATGTGGCCGCTATACAAAAAAGAGGCCCGGGCCTACTTCAACACGCCCTCGGCCTACGTGGTCATCGTGGTTTTGCTTCTGATCTCCGGCTATTTTTTCGCCGAGCCGCTGTTTCTGAGCAACGTCTCCAGCCTCAGCGCCTTCACGGGAATACTGCCGCTGCTTCTCGTTTTTTTCGTCCCGGCCGTCACGATGAGGCTCTTCGCCGAAGAGGTAAAAAGCGGCACGGTCGAGATCCTCATGACGCTTCCCATCGAAGATTATAAGCTGCTTTTGGCTAAATATTTTGCCGCGCTGACCGTCATCCTTTTCGCGCTGGCAGGTTCCTTGATTTTTCCAGGCACCCTCGCGGCGCTTGGGTCCTTGGATTGGGGGGCGACCTTTGGAACCTACGCGGGGCTTTTTTTCACCGCCGCCGTTATGGCCGGCATGGGCCTGTTCGCCTCGACGCTTACCAAAAACCAGATCGTCGCCTTCATTCTGGGTTTCCTGGTGGCCTTCGTGTTTTATATCCTGGGCAAAATCCAGATTTTCCTGCCCCTGTGGCTGCAGCCCATCGCCACTTTCGCCGGCATCGACTCGCATTTGGACAACATCTCCCGCGGCATCCTCGACTCGCGCGATTTAATCTATTACTTCAGCACCGCGGGGTTTTTCTTGTTCCTGTCCTATTTGCAGCTTAACTCCAAGAGGTGGCGCTGAAATGCCGAGCTTTGAATTCTTGAAGAAGCGCGCCGCTCGCCAGGCGATTTTTTCCGCCACCGGGGCGCTGTTGGTGCTCGGCATCGTCCTCCTGCTCAATGTCCTGACCAATTAC